>NZ_FRXO01000016.1 GCF_900148505.1 Pseudoxanthobacter soli DSM 19599
CTAAGGCTTGTGGGGATTTGGGATTCCCAATTTGGCGTAGATGTGATTCACGCTTTGGATGGATCGCTTCGTACTGACGGACGCCCAATGGGCGAAGATGGAACCGCATTGTCTGGGCAAGCCGACGGACCCTGGGCGTAGCGGCGCAAACAACCGGCTGTTCCTGGAGGCGGTGCTGTGGATTGTCCGCACGGGCAGTCCGTGGCGTGACCTTCCAGCCACGTTCGGCAACTGGAGCACGGCGTTCCGGCGGTTCCGCGATTGGCGAGAAGCCGATGTTTTCAAGCGGATTTTCGATGCGCTGACGGAGGAGCCCGACATGGAATACGCCATGGTCGACGCCACCATCGTCAAGGTTCACCGGCACGGCCAGGGCGCAAAAGGGGGACTCAGAGCCAGGCCATTGGCCGTTCCAAAGGCGGCATGACGACCAAGATCCTGGCGCTGACCGACGCCTTGGGCAACCTCGTGCGGTTTCAGCTCATGCCCGGTCATCGTTTCGACACCGTCGGTGTCGCCCCGCTAATCAAGGGCGTCGAGTTCGGTGCCTTGCTTGCGGACAAGGCCTTCGACAGCAACGAGATCATCGCCGAACTCAACGAGCGTGGCGCAAAGATCGTGATCTCACAGCACCCCCGCCGCGCCATTCCCATCCCGCTCGACACCGAGATGTACAAATGGCGTCACCTCATCGAAAACTTCTTCTGCAAACTCAAGGAATTCAAGCGCATCGCCATGCGCGCTTGCAAAACCGACCGCAGCTTCGAGGCCATGATCTACCTCGCCGCTGCCGTCATCAACTCGCGGTGAATCCCCACAAGCCTTAGAACGAAGCCCAGTTCAGGCCGGGCCGGCGTGCCCGCCGCTCAATTCCCGTCGTCGGCGATCATGAAGAAGCGCCAGGTGCCGTCGGGCGCGATGCCGATCTTGTAGAACAGATAGGCGGCGTAGGCGCGCATTTCGTCGACATCCGAGGCCGTCAGCACGCGCAGCAACTCCACCTCCTGCGGCGGCGTAAGCCGGTCGACCGGAATCTCCGAGAAATAGGGCCAGACATACATCTCGTCCGGCGTGCCGGCGCCGTCGTGCACCCAGCCCGCGTCGAGCAGATCGAGCAGAATGGCGAGGATCTCGCGGCCGTTCTCGTCGCCGGAAGTTTCCTTCAGATAGGTGATCGGGTCCTTGTAGGGCTCCTTCGACAGTTCCGGCGGCGTCTTGCTCATGGCGAACACCGGCCGCAGCTTCTCGATGTCTCCGGTGCGCGCGGCGTCGATGATCGCCTGCCGCATCTTCCGCACCGGCTCGGGAAGGCCCTCGACGCCATAGTGGATTTCCGGCAGCGGCCCGTTGTCCGCGCCGGAATCGGCCGGCGGGGCGGGCGGCGGCGGCGCGTCGGTCTCGCCCCCCGGATCCTGCGGCGCGGTGTCGGGTGCCGGCGACGGCTGCGTGGCGTCCGGCGTCGCCGGAGAGGGCGACACGGAGGAAGGCGAAGCCGGGGCAGGGGAGGTGGGAGCCGAAGCGCCCGGGTCCGAAGCGTCCGGGCTCGATCCGGCCGGAGCGGGTGTGCCTCCGGCGGGGGCATCGGCCGATGGCGCGTCCGTCGTGGGCGGAGTCGCGACGGGCGGCTGGGCGCCGGCAGGCGACGTCCCATCCGAGGGGGGCTCCGAGGTGCCGGGCGAGGCCGGCGCCGTCTCGCCTTGGGGTGCCGACGAGGCGTCCGGCGTGGCCTTGTCGCCCTGCGGCGCTGTCGGCGGGCTGGTCTCCGGCAGGGCGGAAGGCTCGGAAGCCGGGGGCTGCGGCCCGCCGGTCAGGCCGGGGTGGTCCACGCTCGGCATGGGGTCGAGGCTCGATCCGGGCAGCGTCGCCGGGGCGGCGGAATCGACCGCGGCGACGCGCACCAGCGCAGTGTCCGGCACCATCCGGGCCGCGGCGGGATCGGCGAGGGCAGAGGCAGGCACCATTCCCAGCGCCAGCGCGAGACCGACAACACGGCCGACGGAGAATGAAAGCATGATGGAGCCTGATTGCGAGGAGGGCGTTGTCGTCAAGCCCGGACGGCTCGGCGCGCTCGCCCCCGGGATGGCCGGAGCCGCATCGGGCGGCATGGGACTCGGCCTATTTTATCGTCGCGACCGCGCGCGAGAAGCCCGATTTTTTGCGGTGGGCCGTTGTGATCCTCCAAGCCATCGCTTATGGCATCCAGCGGGATTGGGGGAACTTCGTCGGGAATCGGAGGCGCGGATGGCAGAATTCCGCCCCGGCGGGCACGGCGCAGGCTCGGCTGACGATCGTGCAGGGATGGTGACTTGACCGATTTCGGCTTGCTCGGCATTGGCGCAGCGATCGGGGTCGCGACGACGGCTCCCGTCGGCCCCGTCAACATCATGGTGATTCAGCGCACCTTCCGCCGCGGTCTGTTCGCGGGCTGGCTGGCGGGACTGGGCGCCGTTGTTGCCGATGCGCTCTACGCCTCGATGGCCGCCTTCGGCGTGACCGCGGTCTCGGACTTCGTGTCGTCCCATGCCGTCACCGTGCAGATGATCGGCGCGGTGGTGCTGTTCTGGTTCGGCTGGCGCATCATGCGGGCCCATCCCCATCTCGACGAGGGTGCCAACGGCGGGCAATCCGGTTTCATCTCCGGCCTCGCCACCGCGTTCGTGATGACCATCACCAATCCCGGGGCGGTGCTGGGCTTCATCGCCCTGTTCGGCGGCCTCGGCGATCTCGCCCCGGCGCCGGGCGACTGGCTCGGCGCGCTGACGCTGGTCGCCGGGCTCATCATCGGTTCGTCGTCGTGGTGGCTTCTGATCGCCGGGCTCGTCACCATGCTGCGCGGCCGCATGAACGATGCCTGGCTGGAGCGCATCAACCGGGTGGCTGGCGGTCTTCTGTTCGTGTTCGGTCTCGCGGTGCTCGGACGCGCGCTCTGGGCGCTCTTCGGCTGACTTGAGGCGCGCACGGGGCGCGCACCGGGCGCGCATGAGCGCGCGATGGAACAGCGGGAAGCGGGACCATGTGCGGCCGCTTCGTGCTTGATGTGACCCCCGACGATGTCGCGCGGATGTTCGACGTCGACGGCTTCGCGCCGTTCCCGCCGCGCTACAACATTGCCCCCGGCCAGCCGATCGCCGTCGTCCGCGAGGAGCACGGCCGCCGCCGGCTCGAACTGGTGCGCTGGGGTCTTGTCCCCGGCTGGGTCAAGGATCCGTCTGCGTTCCCGAAGCCGATCAATGCCCGCTCCGAGACGGTCCTGGAGAAGCCGACCTTCCGCGGCGCCATGCGCCATCGTCGCTGCCTTATCCCCGCGAGCGGGTTCTATGAATGGGCGCGGCAGGCCGGCGGTGCCCGGCAGCCGTTCCTGATCCGCCCTTCCGCCGGCGGCGTGGTCGGTCTCGCCGGGTTGTGGGAGGAATGGGTCGATCCGGATGGCGGCATTCACGAGACCGGTGTGATCCTGACGACGGCCGCCAACGCCATGATGTCGGCGATCCACGACCGGATGCCCGCGGTGATCCCGCCCGACCGCTTCGCCGCCTGGCTCGACTGCCGCCACGTCGACGGCCGCGAGGCTGCCGGGCTGGTGCGTCCAGTCAACGACGACTTCTTCACGGCCATCGCGGTCGATACCCGCGTCAACGCCGTGAAGAACGACGATGCCGACCTGACGACCCCGGCGGGACCCGCGCCGACGCCGCGCAGGGCCGTGGAGGAGGACGACCGGCAGCCGCGGCTTTTATGACACCCTGCGGCTCCGATGGCCGCGTTCGTCCCCTCAATCGGCGCAATGGCTTGAAGGGCATCCGGCGCTGTGCCATAGGAGGCCGATCCGCTGCGGATACGAAATTGGGATAGAGTGTGACGATGGTTGAAACGCAGGGGCTGATGAGCGGCAAGCGCGGCCTGATCATGGGCGTCGCGAACAACCGCTCGATCGCCTGGGGCATCGCGAAGGCGGTGCGTGCCCACGGCGCCGAACTCGCGTTGACCTATCAGGGCGATGCGCTGCGCAAGCGCGTCGAGCCGCTGGCCGCGGAACTCGGCGCCCATGTGGCCGGCCATTGCGACGTCACCGACGCGGCCTCCATCGATGCGGTGTTCGCCGATCTCGAGAAGACCTGGGGCCGGCTCGACTTCCTCGTCCACGCCATCGCTTTCTCCGACAAGGAAGAACTCGACGGCCGCTATGTCGACACCTCGGCCGACAACTTCGCCCGTACCATGCAGATCTCGGTCTATTCGCTGGTCGCCGTGACCCAGCGCGCCGAGAAGCTGATGACCGAGGGCGGCTCGATCCTGACGCTCACCTATTACGGTGCCGAGAAGGTGATGCCCCACTACAACGTGATGGGCGTCGCCAAGGCCGGCCTCGAGGCGAGCGTGCGCTATCTCGCCGCCGATCTCGGCCCGAAGGCGATCCGCGTCAACGCGCTGTCGGCCGGCCCGATCAAGACGCTCGCGGCCTCCGGCATCGGCGATTTCCGCTATATCCTCAAGTGGAACGAGTACAACGCGCCGCTTCGGCGGACGGTGACCATCGAAGACGTGGGCGATTCCGCGCTCTACCTGCTGTCGCCCCTCGGCCGCGGCGTCACCGGCGAGATCCATCATGTCGATGCGGGCTATCACGTCGTCGGCATGAAGGCGGTCGATGCGCCCGATATCTCGGTCGTGAAGGAATAATCCCCGGCGCCTCGCGGTCTCGCGCCCGCCGCCGGTCGGGAGCTTATCCCCGGGTCGCGGGCTGCGGACGGCATGAGACGCCTGAATGACGGAACCCGGGATGGCCCTTCCGGCCGCCAGAGGGCTCGCTCTGGCGGATGGGCGCTTCGGGCCGGGAGATCCCATGCTTGTCACGACGCTCTATCACATCCGCCACGGCCAGACGGACTGGAACGCGGAGGGCCGTCTTCAGGGCCAGCGCGACATTCCGCTGAACGATTTCGGCCGCACCCAGGCGGCGCGCAACGGGCAGGCGCTCGCGGAGCACTTCGCGACGGCGGGTCTCGATCCGGCGGCCTTCGTCTGGATCGCCTCGCCGCTCGGGCGCTCGCGCGAGACCATGGAGATCGTGCGACGCGGGCTCGGCCTCGATCCCCTCGACTACGCGGTCGACGACAGGCTGCGCGAAGTCACCTTCGGGCAGTGGGAAGGCCACACCCTCGACGAGATCAAGGTGCGCGATCCGGCAGGCCATGCCGCGCGCAAGGCCGACAAGTGGGGGTTCGTGCCGCCTGAGGGCGAAAGCTACGCCATGCTGTCCGACCGCATCAGGGGCTGGCTCGCCGGCATCGACCGCGATGCCGTGGTAGTTGCCCACGGCGGGGTCCAGCGCGTGCTCGAAGGGTTGCTGTTCCCGATGCCGTCGGCCGACATTCCGGTCCGGCCCGTGCCGCAGGACCGCATCTTCCGCTTCCAGGCCGGCGAAGCCGTCTGGATCTGACGGGACGTGGCCAGAGCGCTTTCCGATCTGATCAAATCGTCAGATCAACAAGAAATCGCTTCAATTTCAAAAGCTTGAGCCTGTCCTTGTCGTTCAGATCGGGTTCAATCTGAACGGGATTTGCTTCAGGCGGCGGTCCCGCCGTCAAGCTGCGGATCGTCCTCGGCGTGCGTCGCCACATCGCACGGCCGCGCCATAAAAACGGCCGGCTCTCGTCCCGTGACGAGAAGGCCGGCCGGCGATCCAAGACGTCAGATCAGAATTCCGAATGCGATATCTTGTCGGTACGCAACCTCACGGTCGCGCCCCCCTCTCGATCCGGCAAGCGCGGCGGAAATCAGCCGACGCGCAGATTACCGGCCGAAGTCTTGCCGCGCTCGGTCACCAGTTCGTAGGTTACTTTCTGGCCCTCGATGAGGTTCGCCAATCCGGCCCGCTGCAAAGCCGTGATATGCACGAAAACATCGCGCGAGCCGTCGCTCGGCTGAATGAAGCCGTATCCCTTCTGGGCGTTGAACCACTTTACGGTCCCGGTAGCCATCGTCGTCTCCTGGTCGGGTCGTCCTGATGCCGGCCCTGCCTTGCGGCCGAGACCGGCGGGTCTGCGATTTCTGCGGTTGGCTTGGACCGTTTCTCCGCAGGGAGTGGAACAAGGCATGGCCGAAAACACAATCGCGACTAGAACAAATGACGATCCTTTGCGGTCAAGTCAACAGACCTCGGCCGTAGCCGGCGCCGCCGTCGGGCAGCGTCCGTCAGCGCGCGATTGCTTCGGTTTCTTCTCTTGAACTGTTGGTCAATCGGATTTGGCGGCGCTGTTCCATGCCGTGAGACGGCGAGCACTTCGCCGGAGACGCTGCCGGATGGCTTCAAACTGATGTGAGAGCCGCGTCAGGAACGTCCGCAGCGTTCGCGCCGGGATGGTGGAAAGCGAATATTCGCCGTGCTTTACCGCGCTGCAACGTAAAGGCGCGATGCCCGTGCGGCGCGCGGGCCGGACGTGAAAAAGCCGGCGGGCGCGGGCGCCGCCGGCTTTTCAAATTCAGGCCGTGCCGGCCCTCAGGCGGAGGGCGAGGCGGTGATCGAGGGCAGGGCGGGCGTCGATCCGGTCTGGACGGTCACCGGCATTTCCACCGTGGCGGCGACCTCCGGCGCAGCCGGGGCGGCGGAGCCGGCGAGCGAAACCATGACGCGCCGCTCGAACAGAGCCATGCCGACGGTCGCAAGGAACGGCAGCGCCTGGACGATAAGCACCGCCGCGAACACGTAGATCTCGCGGACCTGGTCCTTGTTGGTGGCGATCAGGAGCGCGGAACCGAGCACGAGCAGGCTGCCGATGACGGCCTCCCACTTCGCGGGGAAGGCGCCGACCGGCTTCTTGCCGCCCGCGCCCTTGTCGGTGCGCAGGAACGGCAGCGAGTCCTTGAACATGCCGAGCGTGACGGCCCGGGCGATGGTGAACTGCAGGCTCATGGCCGCGACGCCGGCGCCGAGCGCATGGCGGAACGGCAGCCGCACACGCAGCCGGTAGAGCAGCGAGAAGTGGATGATGTTGATAAGGAACACCACCACGACCGGCAGCGTCAGCACCGAATCCGGCAGCGCGATGCCGGCAAACGCGACCACGGGCACCCAGAGCAGGTTGAGGAAGGCTGCGGCGACGCCGAGGGTTTCCGCGCCCATCCAGTTCAGCCAGCCCAGCATGAACTGAGTGCGCTGGGTGGCGGTGAGCGCGGTCCTGCCCGGGCGGAAGCGCAGCCAGTGCTTCCTGGCGATCTGGAAGCCGCCATAGGCCCAGCGGTGACGCTGCACCATGAACGAGCGGTAGTCGTCCGGCAGCATGCCCTGGCCGTACCGGCGGCGGGTATAGTGCGCCGACCAGCCGTGCTCCATGATGGAGAGGCCGAGATCGGTGTCCTCGGTGATGGTGTCGCTCGACCAGCCGCCGGCTTCCTCCAGCGCGAGGCGCCGGATGAGGCACATGGTGCCGTGGACGACGATGGCGTTGGCTTCGTTGCGCTCGACCATGCCGATATCGAAGAAGCCGGCATATTCGGCGTTGAGCACCGCATGGAACGGGCTGCGTTCGCCGTCACGATGGTCCTGCGGAGCCTGGACGATGCCGACCCGCGGATCGGAGAACAGCGGCGCCAGATCCTTCAGCCAGTCGGGCTCGACGACATAGTCGGCATCGAGCAGGGCGATGACTTCCGCCTGGGGGGCGGTGTGCTCCAGCGCCACCCGCAGCGCGCCGGCCTTGAAGCCCGTGAGCTTCTCGACATTGACGAACTTGAAGCGGGAACCGAGCGCGCGGCAGTGTTCCTCGACCGGCGTCACGAAAGCCGGATCGGGGGTGTTGTTGATGACGACGACGCACTCGAAGTTCGGATAATCGAGCTTGGCGATTGAATCGAGCGTCTGCTTCAGCATCTCCGGCGGCTCGCGATAGGCCGGGATGTGGATCGAGACCATGGGCTGGGCGGTGAGGCCGAGCTCGGCGAGGGAGGAGGCATCCGGCACCGGGCTCGCTGAGAAGGCGCGGGCGCTGATCTTGTCGGGCAGCAGGCGCACCGGTCCGCGGCCGAGCGCGATGGCGGCGATTTCCTCGATGCGCGAGAGCGACAGCAAGGCCAGCGGCACCAGCAGGATCAGACCGGCCACCCACATGATCGCGCTGCCGACGACGAGATAGTGCGACAGCGGGTGGGCGATGGTGACGGCAAGCCAGGCGCCGATGCCCTGGGCCGCGCCGGCGACGAGGAACGCCTGCCAGAACGTCGGATGGCGCAGTGCGAACGCGAACAGCGAGAGGAGTGTGCCGACCAGCAGGGCGGCGCCGACGATGCGTTCCTTGTTGGGCTCGCGGATGACGCCGGCGAGGTCGAACTTCAGCTTGCGGTCGGCATCGAACAGGCCCCAGTAGGCGCCTACGGAGCCTTCGTTGGTCTTCCAGACCTGATCGAACGCCTCGATGATGTTGTAGTCGATGCCGTGGTCGCGGGCGCGGGCGACGAAGTCGCGCAGGATTTCCGCTTGGGCGACCGGGCCGGGATCGGCACCCTTCATGTTGTAGCCGCCCGAGGGCCAGCCGAACTCGGCGACGACGATGTGCTTGCCGGGGAAGGCCGCGCGCAGCTTCTCGTAGACGTCGATGGCGGTCTGCACCGCCTTCTCGCGGGGCACGCCTTCCCAGTAGCTCAGGATGTGGGCCGCGATGAAATCGACGTTCGCGGCCAGTTCGGGATGCTCGAGCCAGGTCGACCAGATTTCGCCGGTGGTGACGGGAACCGGGCTCTCGGCGCGCACCTTGCGGAGGATCTCGGCCATCTCCTTGCCGGTCTTCTCGCCGCGCAGCACCGTCTCGTTACCGATCACGAGGGCTTGGACGTTGTTGTAGCGCCGCGCGAGATCGAGTGCGTTCTTGATCTCAAGCGCGTTACGGGTCTCGTCGGGCGATATCCAGGCGCCCTGGGTGACCTTGATGCCGTATTCGTTGGCGATCTCCGGCACCTGCTCCAGGCCGCCGGTGGCGGCGTAGGTGCGGATCGCCTTGGTGTAGGGCGCCACCACCTCCATGTCCTCGCGCAGCCGCGCCTTGGACAGGATGGTTCCCTTTTCCGGATTCTCGGAAGCGTTGTAGGGCGCGAAAGACAGGCTTTCGAGCTTGCCGTTCACGTCGGGCGCGGAAACCTTCTGCTCCCCGACCAGCCATATTGCGGCGTGCACGGCGGCAGCCAACACCACCGCCGCCGCAACAACGGGTACCGTGCGCCGGATCGTCCGGACGATCGACATCGGCAAAGCGCTCCTTGAGCCACGACCAGCCTGCTCACGACACCCCCGTGCCGCCCACACCGGCGCCGTCCGCGGCTTGGGAACCACGTCGGCGCGTCGAATGTCGGGAGGAGCGCGGCAGGCAATTCAGATGAGCACGTATTATGATGGAACTTTGTTTGGCCGCCGTAAATCAGAACCCGAAAATTGCGACATTCCGTCCACTTCCGGTAGACGTCAGGGCCGCATTGCGACGCTCCGATCAACGACGCACGGATCTCGGCACGAGGGCAGAAAACCATGCGGCGCCTTGATGCCACTTTCCGCCTGAACGGCATATGAACAAAGATGAACGGGAACGGTTGCACGCAGGCCAACAAAAAAGCGCCCCGGCGGATGCCGGAGCGCCTGTTGTGATCTCGTCGCCGGTCCCGGCCGGCGGCTTCAGGCTTACTGGGCCTTCTGCTCGGCCGGCTGTTCCGGCTTCGGCGCGCTCGCGCCCGGCTCCGCCGGCTTCTGTTCCTCGGCCTTCTGGCCCTCGGCGGGGGCGGCCGGAACCTTCAGCGTGGCGGGATCGAGCGCCGGATCGGCCCAGCAGGCGCGGGAGCGCAGGGGCAGGCCGGGATCGCCCTGCTCGCTGGAGACGCCGACGCGGATGAGGCAGGCGAACGCCACCGGCACGTGCTCGCTCGGGCATTCGAACCGGTCATAGAGCGACAGGAAGTCGTTGGCGGTGCGGATATCGTCGCGCCACAGCAGGCCGATGATGCGTTCGCCGGCCCAGGCGCATTCGGCGCGCGCCGCGGGCGAGGGCGGGGCCTTCGGCTTCTCGGGCGCGGGCGCCGCCGCGGCGGGAGCCGGAGCGGGCTGCGCGGGAGCAGGTTCAGCCGGAGCAGGCTGCGCGGGCGCCGCTGCCGGCGGCGGAGCTGCCTGGCCCTGGCTTTCCGCCGCTGGAGCGGCCGGCGCCGGAGCTTCCTGCGCCCAGGCGGCGGGGGCCATCGACAGAAGCGCGGCTGCGATGACGCAACGGCGCGCGAAGGGCAGCATGATCATGGTCGAAGAATTCCGGTTGACGGCATCTCGGGCATAGCGGCCGCAGTTGGTGTCCGGCGGGAGGATGGCCCAAGCGCGCGCCGCTGTCCACGGCGCGAGCCGGCCCTCTGCCCGCGAAGGTGGGATCAGCTTTCCGCGAGCTCGCCGAGCAGGGACTGCACCGCGGTGCGGAATTCGCCGGCGATATCCGGCCGGTCGAGCGCGTAGGCGACGTTGGCGGCGAGGAAGCCGACCTTCGAGCCGCAATCGTAGGTCTTGCCGGTAAAGCGCAGGGCGCGGAACGGCTGGAGGTTCATCAGGGGGCGCATGGAATCGGTGAGCTGGATTTCACCGCCGGCACCGACGCCGCCGCGCGACAGGAGATCGAAGATTTCCGGCTGGAGAATATAGCGGCCGGTGATGATGAGGTTGGAGGGGGCCTCGCTCGCCTTCGGCTTCTCCACCATTCCGGTCACCGTATAGACGGGATCGGTGCCTTCGCCGATCTCGACGACGCCGTACTGGTCGACCTTGTCGTGCGGGACTTCCTCGACGGCGATGACGTTGCCGCCATGGCGGTTGTAGACGTCCATCATCTGCGACAGGCAGCCGCGCTCACCCTTGATCAGCACGTCCGGCAGCAGCAGGGCGAACGGCTCGTGGCCGACGATGTCGCGCGCGCACCACACGGCGTGACCGAGGCCGAGGGGCTCCTGCTGGCGGGTGAAGCTGGTCTCGCCCGGCTTCGGGCGGGCGGCGACGACGGTGCGCAGCACGTCGGTCTTGCGGCGGCGCTGGAGGGTTTCCTCGAGTTCGTAGGCGATGTCGAAATGGTCCTCGATCACGCCCTTGTTGCGCCCGGTGACGAACACGATGTGCTCGATGCCGGCCGCGCGCGCCTCGTCGAACACGTATTGGATGACCGGCCGGTCGACCACGGTCAGCATTTCCTTCGGCATCGACTTCGTCGCCGGCAGGAAGCGCGTACCGAGGCCGGCGACCGGAATGATCGCCTTGCGGATCGGCGTCGGTGTCGTCGGCGTCGGTGTCATGGCGGCTTCTCCCAGAATTCGGGTTATGTCGACGTGCGTTGCCGGGCGGACCGTGGACAGGATCGGCGGCCTCGTTCGCGTGACCACTACCTTAGCCCCGTTTCCCCTTCAAGGCGGGCGGCGGGCTCCCGCGCACACGACGGGGGGCCGACGGCAGCGCCGTTATCCCGGCCGGACGGCTCCCGACAACGGGCCGGGCGGCGGATCGTTCCGGCGGCATCGCAACGTCCGTCGGCATTCTCCGCCGCCCCGCATGTAAGACGCGACACGGCGGCGGGGTTCTGGCGTCGCCCCGTGCGATCGGCTAATGGATGGCGTGCCGCCGCCCGCCGGCGGTCCCGGTTTCATGAGGCCGCAGGCCTTTCAAGCGCCCCGCCCGACGCCGGAAGGCGTCCCTGAGGAGAACTCCATGACCGCCATCGTCGATATCATCGGCCGTCAGATCCTGGACAGCCGCGGCAATCCCACCGTGGAAGTGGATGTCGTGCTCGAGGACGGCTCGTTCGGCCGGGCCGCCGTGCCCTCCGGCGCCTCGACCGGTGCCCACGAGGCGGTGGAACTGCGCGACGGCGGTTCGGAGTGGCTCGGCAAGGGCGTTTCCAAGGCGGTCGAGGCCGTGAACGGCGAGATCTTCGACGCGATCGGCGGCCGCGAGGCCGAGGACCAGATCGCGCTCGACCGCACCATGATCGAGCTCGACGGCACGCCGAACAAGAGCCGGCTCGGCGCCAACGCCATCCTCGGCGTCTCGCTCGCGGTCGCCAAGGCCGCCGCCGAGGCCGCCGGCCTGCCGCTCTACCGCTATGTGGGCGGCGCCAATGCCCGGGTGCTGCCGACCCCGATGATGAACATTATCAACGGCGGCGTGCACGCCGACAACCCGATCGACTTCCAGGAATTCATGATCCTGCCGGCCGGCCTGCCGTCGTTCACCGACGCGCTGCGGGCGGGCACCGAGATCTTCCACACCCTGAAGAAGGCCCTCAAGGACGCCGGCCACAACACCAATGTCGGCGACGAGGGCGGCTTCGCCCCGAACCTGCCGTCGGCCACCGCCGCGCTCGACTTCATCGCGAAGGCGATCGAGAAGGCCGGCTACAAGCCCGGCAGCGAGGTGTTCATCGGCCTCGATTCGGCGTCGACGGAGTTCTACAAGAACGGCGCCTACGTTCTGGAGGGCGAGGGCCGCACCCTCGACTCGGCCAAGATGGTGGATTACCTCGCAGAGCTCGTCGCCGCCTATCCGATCGTCACCATCGAGGACGGCATGGCCGAGGACGACTGGGAGGGCTGGAAGCTCCTGACCGACCGGCTCGGGTCCAAGATCCAGCTCGTCGGCGACGACCTGTTCGTCACCAATACCGAGCGCCTGAAGCGGGGCATCGCCACCGACACGGCGAACGCCATCCTCGTGAAGGTCAACCAGATCGGCACCCTGACCGAGACGCTCGACGCGGTGGAAACCGCCCACAAGGCCGGCTACCGGGCCGTGATGTCCCATCGCTCCGGCGAGACCGAGGACGCGACCATCGCTGACCTGGCGGTCGCCACCAACTGCGGTCAGATCAAGACCGGCTCGCTCGCCCGTTCCGACCGGCTCGCCAAGTACAACCAGCTGCTGCGCATCGAGGGCGAACTTGGGCCCCAGGGCGAATATGCCGGCATCGGCGCCCTGAAGGCGCTGGCGAAGCTCGGCTGAGGCGCCGGCCCCCGGCCGGCGCGGCCCCTCTTGCGGACCGGCGCCGACACAGCGGCCCGATGGACATAAAAGAGAAAGGCGGCCCTCGTGGCCGCCTTTCGCGTTCTGGGCCGGATGTCCCGAACGGTACGGTGGCGATCGACGCGGTCGCACGGACCGGCGGACCGGCGGCCGCAACGAAACGTTAAGCGGTCGCTCCCTATGGTCGCCGAATCGGTGCGTTGCCAGCCAATGCGGCTCCCGGATTGTTCATCCCATGACCACCCGTCATCGCAAGCGGTCCTTTCTGCGGCATCTGATGGTTCCCGCCCTTTCGATCGCGATCGGGTGCTACTTCGCCTATCACACGGTCACCGGCGATCTCGGCATCCGCGCCCGCGAGCAGATCGAGGTGGAAGCGGGACATCTGAGGGAGCAGTTGGCCGAAGTGCGCGGAGAGCGCGAGCGGCTTGAGCAGCGCGTCAAGCTGATGCGCGCCGATGCGATCGATCCCGATCTCGTAGACGAGCGTGCCCGCGCGCAGCTCAACATGGTCCAGCCCGACGAAATCGTGATTCTTCGGCCGAGCGTCGGCAAAGTCGCGGGCGCGGCCAATACGGCCGGCCTTTAAGCCTATCATTCGCGCTGCACTGCGGCATCCTGGAATAATGTCGAATAGGCGAAGCAGCTATGCGCGGCAGCGGCCTTGATTGCTCGGGCGGCTCCGTTAATGTGGCCGGGCGCCCTCGGGAGGGACGCTCGGAGAGGTAGTTCATGGCCGTAGCCAAGACGACGACGCGGGCAGGGGCGACCCCGCCCCACCGTGGCCGCGGTGCTGGTAAATCCCCCGCGAAGCCAGCCGCCGCCAAGGAAGACGTAGTCAAATCGACGAAGAAATCGGCCCCTGCGCCGGACTCGTCCACAACCTCCGCGATTCCGAACGATCCGCCCCGGATCGCGGAGTTCGACAAGGAGACGGAGCTCGGCGCGTATCGCGACATGCTCCTCATTCGCCGCTTCGAGGAAAAGGCCGGCCAGCTCTACGGCATGGGCTTCATCGGCGGCTTCTGCCATCTCTATATCGGCCAGGAGGCCGTGGTCGTCGGCATGCAGCTCGCGCTGAAGCCGGGTGATCAGGTCATCACAGGCTATCGCGACCACGGGCACATGCTCGCCTGCCGGATGGATCCGAAGGGCGTCATGGCCGAGCTGACCGGCCGCCGCGGAGGCTACTCCAAGGGCAAGGGCGGCTCGATGCACATGTTCTCGGTCGAGAAGGGCTTCTTCGGCGGCCACGGCATCGTCGGCGCGCAGGTCTCGCTCGGCACCGGTCTCGCCTTCGCCAATCACTACCGCAACGACGGCAAGGTCTCGCTCGCCTATTTCGGTGACGGCGCGTCCAACCAGGGCCAGGTCTACGAGAGCTTCAACATCGCGAAGCTGTGGAAGCTGCCGGTCGTCTACATCATCGAGAACAACCACTACGGCATGGGCACGAGCGTGCAGCGGGCGTCGTCGACGACCGATCTCGCCCATCGCGGCCGTTCGTTCGACATTCCCGGCGAGGCCGTGGACGGCATGGACGTGCGCGCCGTCAAGGCTGCGGCCGACCGTGCAGTGGCCCATGCCCGCGACGGCGAGGGGCCCTACATCCTCGAGATGCTGACCTACCGCTATCGCGGCCATTCGATGTCGGACCCGGCGAAGTACCGCTCGAAGGAAGAGGTCCAGAAGATGCGGACCGAGCACGATCCGATCGAGCAGGTCCGCAACCGCCTGATCGAGGCCAAGTGGGCGACCGAGGACGATCTCAAGGCGATCGACAAGGAAATCCGCGACATCGTCAACGAGGCGGCCGAATTCGCCCAGTCCAATCCCGAGCCGGATGCGTCCGAACTCTGGACCGACATCTATCGCTGAGGACGGGGACGGACATGCCGATTGATATTCTGATGCCCGCCCTCTCCCCGACGATGGAGGAGGGCAAGCTCGCCAAGTGGCTCAAGCAGGAAGGCGACACGGTCAAGTCCGGTGACGTCATCGCCGAGATCGAGACCGACAAGGCGACCATGGAGGTCGAGGCTGTCGACGAGGGCACCATCGCCAAGATCCTGATCCCCGCGGGTACCGAGGGCGTGAAGGTGAACACGGCGATCGCGATCCTGGCGGGCGAGGGCGAGGATGCCGGCGCGGCTGCCGCGAGCGCCGCCTCGAAGCCTGCCGAACCCGCCCCGGCGCCCGCGCCGGCTTCGGTCGCCGAGCCTGCCCAGGCGCCTGCGAGCGTTCCGGCCGCGCCGAAAGCTCCCGCCGTCGCCTCCGACCCGGAGATTCCCGCCGGCACGGAGTTCGTCTCGCAGACCGTGCGCGAAGCCCTGCGCGACGCGATGGCCGAGGAGATGCGCCGCGACGAGGACGTCTTCGTCATGGGTGAGGAGGTCGCCGAGTATCAGGGCGCCTACAAGATCACCCAGGGCCTGCTGCAGGAATTCGGCCCGCGCCGCGTGATCGATACGCCGATCACCGAGCACGGCTTCACCGGCGTCGCCGTCGGTGCCGCGTTCAACGGGCTGAAGCCGATCGTCGAATTCATGACGTTCAACTTCGCCATGCAGGCGATCGACCAGATCATCAACTCCGCCGCCAAGACGCACTACATGTCCGGTGGCCAGGTGACCTGTCCGATCGTGTTCCGCGGCCCGAACGGGGCGGCGGCGCGCGTGGCGGCCCAGCACAGCCAGGATTATGCGGCCTGGTACGCCCAGATCCCGGGCCTTCGCGTCGTGCAGCCCTATTCGGCCGCCGACGCCAAGGGCCTGCTGAAGGCGGCGATCCGCGATCCGAACCCGGTGGTGTTCCTGGAGAACGAGATTCTCTACGGCCATGCCTTCGAGGTTCCGAAGCTCGACGATTTCGTGCTGCCGATCGGCAAGGCGCGGGTCGCGAAGTCCGGCACCGACCTCACCATCGTCTCGTTCGGCATCGGCATGACCTATGCCCTGAAGGCGGCGGAAGAGCTGAAGGGTCTGGGCATCGACGCGGAAGTGATCGATCTGCGCACCATCCGTCCGCTCGACATCGACACCGTGCTCGCCTCGGTCAAGAAGACCGGCCGCGCGGTGACGGTGGAAGAGGGTTGGCCGGTGTGCTCGATCGGTTCGGAGCTCGCCTCCCAGATCATGGTCAAGGCGTTCGACTGGCTCGATGCGCCGGTTCTGAAGGTCACGGGCAAGGACGTTCCGATGCCCTATGCCGCGAACCTCGAGAAGCTGGCACTGCCGACCGTCGCCGACGTGATCGAGGCGGCCAAGGCCGTCACCTACCGCTGATCGAACACGAGGCGGGCCGGTTCCGGCCCGCCTTCGTTTCCGCGCATCCGTTGCCGGATGCGAGACGACGAGAGGTCGCCGTTCCACGGCCCGCCGGCTCTCTCCCCGCGGTGCGTCAGGCACGACGGGGGAGGCCCGGGCGATGGCCGGGACGAGGCCATGGATGAATCAATGAGACCCGCCCGCGCCGCCGGCGCGCGGCGCGGCGCCGATGCCGGGGCGCTCGTCCCGCCTTCCGCACGGCGCGTTCGCCACGGGTCGACAGCTCGGCTCTCAGGAGCCTGAGGGGGAAGACGATGCCCATCGACATTCTGATGCCGGCCCTCTCGCCCACGATGGAAAAGGGCAACCTTGCCAAGTGGCATGTGAAGAAGGGCGACACGGTGAAATCCGGCGACGTGATCGCCGAGATCGAGACCGACAAGGCGACCATGGAGGTCGAGGCGGTCGACGAGGGGACCGTCGGCGAGATCCTGGTGCCGGAAGGCACCCAGGACGTGGCGGTCAACGCCCGCATCGCGGTTCTTCTGGGCGAGGGCGAGGACGCTTCGGCGATCTCCGCCGCGGCGCCGGTCCAGGCCGCGCCCGCCGCGGCCCCCGCGCCGGCGGCTGCTCCCACAGCGGCCGCTCCTGCCGCCGCCGCTGCTCCTGCCGCCGCCGCTGCTCCGGCCCCGGCCGCGCCTGCGGCCCCCGCCGCGGCGTCCGCAGGCGAGCGTCTGTTCGCCTCGCCGTTGGCCCGCCGCATCGCCAAGGAAAAGGGCCTCGATCTCGCCGCCATCAAGGGCTCCGGTCCGCACGGCCGCATCGTGAAGACCGACGTGGAGGCTGCCGCCGCCGGCGGAGCCGCCAAGCCGGCCGCCGCCGCTCCGGCCCCCGCCGCCGCGCCGGCCCCGGCGCCGAGCCTGCCGGCCGGTGCCTCGGACGAGGCGGTGCTGAAGCTGTTCCAGCCGGGCAGCTATGACGTCGTGCCTCACGATGGCATGCGCAAGGTCATCGCCCGCCGCCTGCTCGAATCCAAGCTGACGGTGCCGCACTTCTATCTCAGCCTCGACGTCGACCTCGACGCGCTCCTCAAGCTGCGTGCCGAGATCAACGAGGCTGCGCCCTCGGTCGACGGCAAGCCGGCCTACAAGGTGTCGGTCAACGACTTCGTCATCAAGGCGATGGCGGTTGCGCTGAAGGCGGTGCCGGAAGCCAACGTGACGTGGACCGAAGGCGGGATGCTGAAGCACAAGGTGGTCGATATCGGCGTCGCCGTGTCGCTGCCGGGCGGCCTGATCACGCCGGTGGTGCGCAATGCCGACCAGAAGTCGCTGTCGGCCATCTCCAACGAGATGAAGGACCTCGCCGGCCGCGCCCGTGCCAAGAAGCTGAAGCCCGAGGAATATCAGGGCGGCACCACCGCGATCTCCAATCTCGGCATGTTCGGGGTCAAGGACTTCGCGGCGATCGTCAACCCGCCGCACGCCACCATCCTGGCGGTGGGCGCGGGCGAGCAGCGGGCCGTGGTGCGCGGCGGCCAGCTCGCGATCGCGACCCAGATGACCCTCACGCTCTCGACCGATCACCGCGCCGTCGACGGCGCGCTCGGTGCCGAGCTCGGTCAGGCCCTGAAGGGCGCCATCGAGAAGCCGCTGTCACTCTTGGTGTGACGACGGTCCGGCCCAGGCCCGCTGCCGGACGTTCCGGCATCGGGCTTCGGCTGGGGGCTGGCGGACGGCCGGAGCGCATTCCGGCCGAAACGGAACATGATCTCGGGAGGAAGGCTTGGGCGACACCGATCTCCAGGGTTTCCCGCGCTGGTCGCGGGGAGGGGCCGCGAGGCGGGCGACCGTTGCCGCGGCGGTTTCGGCGACGATGTTCGGCCTTGCCTGCACCCCGGCGTTCGCGGTGCTGTCGCCCTATTGGCAGCGCGTAACGGAGATGAAGGCCATCATGGCTGACGAGGGCGTCGCCGCCGCGCTCCAGGCGAGCGGCCCCATCATATCGGTGACGGCCGGCGCCGGCGACGGCTACGAGGTTGCGACCGCAACATGCCGCCTGCGCGTCACGGTCGTCGATGCGCCCAAGCCGGTCGGTGCGCCGGCGGTCGGGCCGCGCACATTCGCCCTGAAGCTCGGCGAGCCGGTCTGCCGCTGATGCGGCCGGCGGGAGGCCTCGACAGGCCGTCCTGCCGCGGAAAAGCCGGGCGCGAAACATCAAGGGGGGCCCAAGGGGCCGCACGGACATGAGCGACACTTCCTACGACATCATCATCATCGGCGGTGGCCCGGGCGGCTATGTCGCGGCGATCCGCGCGGCCCAGCTCGGCTTCAAGACCGCGGTGGTCGAGAAGTCCCATCTCGGCGGCATCTGCCTCAACTGGGGCTGCATCCCGACCAAGGCGCTGCTGCGCTCGGCCGAGATCTACCACTACATGGAGCACGCCAAGGACTACGGCCTGTCGGCCTCGGGCGTCGGCTTCGACATCAATGCCGTGATCCAGCGTTCGCGCGGCGTCGCCAGCCAGCTTTCGACCGGCGTCGGCTTCCTGATGAAGAAGAACAAGATCGACGTGATCTGGGGCAAGGCGACGCTTTCCGCCCCCGGCAAGCTGAAGGTCGAGGCTGCGGAGAACGCGCCGAAGGGCGCGCTCGGCGGCGGCGACTACGCGGCCAAGAACATCATCATCGCCACCGGTGCCCGTCCGCGCGCGCTGCCCGGCATCGAGCCGGACAAGAAGCTGATCTGGACCTATTTCGAGGCGCTGAAGCCCGACCGGATGCCGAAGTCGCTGCTGGTGATGGGCTCGGGCGCCATCGGCATCGAGTTCGCCTCGTTCTACCGCACCCTTGGCGCCGAGGTGACCGTCGTCGAGGTGATGCCGCAGATCCTGCCGGTGGAAGACCACGAGATCGCCGCCCACGTCCGCAAGCGGCTCGAGAAGCAGGGCATGAAGATCCTGACCGACGCCAAGGTCGCCGGCGTGAAGAAGAACGCGGATTCCGTGACCGCGACCGTCGTCACCAAGGACGGCAAGTCGCAGGAGATCACGGCCGATCGGATGATCTCGGCGGTGGGCGTGCAGGGCAACATCGAGGGTCTCGGCCTCGAAGCGCTCGGCGTGAAGACCGACCGCGGCTGCATCGTGACCGACGGCCTCGGCCGCACCAACGTGCCCGGCCTCTATGCCATCGGCGACGTCGCCGGCCCGCCGATGCTCGCCCACAAGGCCGAGCATGAGGGCGTGATCTGCGTCGAAGGCATCAAGGGCCTGCACGTCCACCCGATGGACAAGGCCAAGATCCCGGGCTGCACCTATTGCAACCCGCAGGTCGCCTCCGTCGGCCTCACCGAGAACAAGGCCAAGGAAGCCGGCCGCAAGATCCGCGTCGGCCGCTTCCCGTTCATCGGCAACGGCAAGGCGATCGCGCTCGGCGAGCCGGAAGGCCTGGTCAAGACGATCTTCGACGCCGAGACGGGCGAACTGATCGGTGCCCACATGGTCGGAGCCGAGGTGACGGAACTCATCCAGGGCTTCGTGGTCGCCATGAACCTGGAGACCACCGAGGAAGACCTGATGCACACCGTGTTCCCGCATCCGACCCTGTCGGAGACGATGCACGAGAGCGTGCTCGACGCCTACGGCCGGGTGATCCACACCTGACGACGCGATCGGCGGCCGGCTTGGATGCGACCGCATCCGCGCCGGCTTGCCGGTTGACGAACGCGCCGCCAGTCGCCACCTTTGTGCGGTGCAGGCCTTTGTTCGGCCAGCCGATTTGACCGACCGAATGGCGCACCGCGCCGCGAGTGCCGGCCGCCGGGTGTGGCGGGTGAGGGGGACCATCCATGAACGGCGTCGGCTTCTTCGGGGCGATCCTGATCGGCATTCTCGCCGGATGGATCGCCGAGCGGGTGTTCAACCGCAATCACGGCCTGATCACCAACCTCATCGTCGGCCTGATCGGCTCGCTGATCGGCGGCTGGCTGGTGCGGAATTTCCAGATTTCGGTGCTGCCCGGCTTCTGGACGAGCCTGATCGTCTCCTCCATCGGCGCCGTCGTGCTCCTGTTCGTGCTGGGGCTGTTCCAGCGGCGATGACCGGCGCCGACGACGGAGCGGCCATGCGGCCGGCGCCCCTCGACGCGGCCGGGCGACAGGGTTAAGACTCGTTCGAAGAACAGTGCGCGCGAAGAACAGACCGCGTTTCCGGCCTTCGGGCATGGCCTGGAAGTTGGCCGGCAGCCCGAAGTTGGCCTGCAACGTGATGTTGGCCTGCAACCCTTGGAATGAAGCCGTTCATGGTCACGGTTCTCGACACCACCAAAGCCCGTCCCCGTCATCCGGAGAAGGCCGGCCGGCCCGATACGCCGATGCTGCGCAAGCCGGAATGGATCCGCGTGCGCGCGCCGGGCTCGCCGGTCTATCGCGAGACCCAGGACATCGTGAAGAAGAACGGCCTCGTCACCGTGTGCGAGGAGGCCGGCTGCCCCAATATCGGCGAGTGCTGGTCCAAGAAGCACGCCACCTTCATGATCATGGGCGACACCTGCACCCGCGCCTGCGCGTTCTGCAACGTGCGCACGGGAATGCCCGGTCCGCTGGACCGCGACGAGCCGCAGAAGGTGGCCGAGGCGGTCGCGAAGCTGGGCCTCACCCATGTCGTCATCACCTCGGTCGACCGTGACGATCTCGCCGACGGCGGTGCACGCCATTTCGCCGAGGTGATCGAGGCGATCCGCCACGCTGCGCCGAAGACCACCATCGAGATCCTGACGCCGGACTTCCTCCGCAAGGACGGCGCCTTGGAGGTGGTCGTCGCTGCACGGCCGGACGTGTTCAACCACAACCTCGAAACCGTGCCGTCGAAATATCTGAAGGTGCGGCCGGGGGCGCGCTACTTTCACTCCATCCGCCTGCTGCAGCGGGTGAAGGAACTCGATCCGACCATCTTCACCAAGTCCGGCATCATGGTCGGCCTCGGGGAGGAGCGCAACGAGGTGCTCCAGCTGATGGACGACCTGCGCTCGGGCGACGTCGACTTCATCACCATCGGCCAGTACCTGCAGCCGACGCGCAAACATCACGAAGTCATGCGCTTCGTTACGCCCGACGAGTTCAAGGGCTACGAGACGGTGGCCTACGCCAAGGGCTTCCTGATGGTTTCGTCGAGCCCGCTGACCCGATCCTCGCACCATGCCGGCGAGGACTTCGAGCGGCTGAAGGCGGCGCGCCTCGCCCGCCTCGGCAACTGACCGGCGGATTTCGGATGCCTTCTTTCCAGACGTCGCGGCGCGTGCGCCATTCGGCCGCCTCGATGTTCGATCTCGTGGCGGACGTGGAGAAATATCCGCGCTTCGTGCCGCTGTGCCAGGGCCTCGCCGTGCGCGGCCGCCGCGCGCTGGCCGACGGTCGCGAGGTGCTCGTCGCCGACATGACGGTCGCCTACAAGATGTTCCGCGAGACCTTCACCTCGCAGGTCGTACTCGACCGCGCGAAGGGGGAAATCCAGGTCTCCTATCTCGACGGGCCGTTCCGGTCGCTTGAGAACAAGTGGACCTTCCGGGAGACGGGCGAGGAGACCTGCGAGGTCGGCTTCTTCATCTCCTACGAGTTCAAGAGCCGCGCGCTCGGCGCGCTGATGGGCGCGGTGTTCGAGCAGGCGTTCCGCCGCTTCGCCGAGGCGTTCGAGAGCCGGGCGGACGAGGTCTACGGCGCGGCCTGAGCCGAACCGGACGTACCGGCCGGACGGACGGGACAAACTAACGCGCGCGGGGCGTTCCGCTGGCTGACGCGCGGAGACGGGGCGGTGCCGGCCGGCCTTACGGCCGGCTACCCCGGAGAAAACGGGGCGCTTCCGGCGCCGGGAGGGCGGCCGCGTGATCGACAAGCTCGATTTCCTGATCGCGCTCGCCCGCGAGAAGCATTTCGGCCGCGCGGCGGAAGCCTGCGGCGTCACCCAGCCTACGCTTTCCGCTGGTATCCGCGCGCTGGAGGAACAACTCGGCGCCGTGCTCGTCAACCGCGGCAGCCGCTTCATCGGCTTCACACCGGAAGGCGAGCGGGTGCTCGAATGGGCGCGGCGCATCGTTGGTGACGCGCGCGCCATGCGCCAGGAGGTCAACGCGCTGCGCCACGGCCTTGCCGGGCACCTGCGCATCGCGGCGGTGCCGACCGCCCTCGGCCTGATGACCGCGCTGACCACGCCCTACCGCACCCGGCATCCCCACGTCCGCATCTCCGTGCAGTCGCGTCCATCCGCCGACATTCTCGATCTTCTGGAGAATCTGGAGATCGATGCCGGGCTGACCTATGTCGACAACGAGCCGGTCGGCCGCGCCCGCACCATCCCGCTCTATCGCGAGCGTTATCGCTTCCTCACCGCGGCGAGGAACGGGCCGATGGCCGAGCGGGAGAGCGTGTCGTGGGCGGATTTCGCGGACGTGCCGCTGTGCCTGCTGACGCCCGACATGCAGAACCGGCGCATCGTCGACCGGCTGCTGCGCGGCGCCGGGCTGAAGTCTGATCCGCAACTTGAGTCGAATTCCATCGTCGTCCTCATCAGTCACGTCCGCACCAGCCACTGGTGCACCATCCTGCCGGAGAGGCTGGCGGAGACCGTGGGCCTAGAGGGCGAGATCCGGGCGATCCCGATCCTCGGCGCACCGGTCACGCCGACAATCGGCCTCGTGGTGCCGCATCGCGAGCCGATGGCGCCGCTGACCGCCGCGCTGGTGAACGAAGCGCGGCGGCTTGCCGACGAAGAGGACTGAGCGGCGTTCGACGCCGTCAGGCCGTGCCGACGCCGTAGCGCGCCGCCGGCTTGTTCTTCGACAGATCGTGGCCGATGGCCGCGCGGGCGCCGCCGATCGCATCCCACTTGGCCGGGTCGGGCAGGGAGGGAATGGTGACGGTCTCGCCCTGGTCGAGCCCGGCGAGCGCAGCGTCCACCATATCGCCGACCTCCATCACCATCGACGGATCGAGCCCGTTGATGTCGACGCCCGCGCGCTCGAAAATCTCGGTGCGCGTCAATCCCGGCAGCACGGCCTGGAAGCGCAGGCGGCTGTCCGGCGTCTGCGCAGCGAGCGACTGGGTGAGGGCGAGCACGAATGCCTTGCTGGCGGCATAGGTGGCGTGGACCCGTTCCGGGATGAGGGCGACCACGGAGGCGATATTGACGATGGTGCCGCCGCCGCGCGCCTGGAAGGCGTTCGCCGCCGCCACCGTCAGGGTGTTCACGGCCGTGACGTTGAGGCTGACCATCTTATCGAGATAGTCCGGCGGCGAACTCAAGGCCGGGCCGTCCGGACCGATGCCGGCATTGTTCACGATCAGCGAAATCGATGTATCGGCGACGATGCGGTCCACGACGGTTCGCACGCCGGCCTCGCTGCCCAGATCGGCCGGAAGGATCGCGACTTTGACGCCGGTCTCGGCGGCGAGGCGTTCCGCCAGCGTCTCCAGCCGCGCCTTGTCGCGGGCGACCAGAACGAGGTCGTGCCCGCGCCGCGCGAGCCGCTCCGCGTAGGTGGCACCGATGCCGGACGAGGCGCCGGTGACGAGGGCCGTTCCGGCCTTGATGGGGTTGGTCATCGTGGTCTCCTGATCTGGCTCCGTTCCGGGAGCAGTCGGTCGCGTCGCCGCATGGCTTCGCAATGGAAAATATCGGTATATGCCACTATATGGATGCAACTGGGATGACGACAAGGGGCCGAAGGTCATATGCCGAACGGCGGCCCGCGACGCGGTCAGTGCGAACGAGCGCCTCGTGCCGACGTCAGGGTGCGGAGGGTGTTCTTTCCGGACGCGCCGCCCCCGTCACGGGGCCGTCCGAACATGACGCGCCGGACCGGCGGCCTACATAGGAAGGCGCGGGCCGACGGATGAGCCGGCCCCCGACGCACCGAGGATGAGATGAACGAGACCGAGATCGACAGCCTGAACACCTGGAACTTCTGCTCCAACGCCGCGGTGAAGCGGGCATCGCGCCGGCTTGGCCGCCTCTATGACGATGTCCTCGAACCGTCCGGCCTGCGCACCACCCAATTCACGCTGCTGACGCAGATCGCCTACCACATGGCGCCGACATTGAAGGCGCTGGCGACGATGATGGTCATGGACCAGTCGGCGCTCGGCCATACGCTGCGGCCGCTGCTGCGCGACGGGCTGGTGGAGCTGGTGCCGGACGAGAAGGACCGCCGGGCGAAGCGTGTTCGGCTGACCGAGGCCGGCAAGGCACGGCAGGTGGAGGCGCTGGCCCTCTGGCAGGACGCCCAGGACCGCTTCGATGCGGTGTTCGGCAAGGAGGAGGCGGAGGCCTTGCGCGCGACGCTGGACCATCTCTCCTCGGACGGCTTCGCCCGCGCGTTCGCCGTGGCTGGTTCGGCCGCGCGATGACCGCGAAGCCCTGCTGGCGGCAATGCCGCCGACTTGCGATCCATCGCCAGGCTTGCCGAACGAAAAACGCCGACATCCATGCGCGCCACCCGGTTTCCGATAGAAATGTTCTATCGCAACACGGCGCGCTCGCCTTGATGGCGCTGCAAGCGGAGGCTTTAATTGGAAAGGATCGAAACAGCGATCCGTGAGCAATGTCCGTTCGGATCGAGCGATCAGACGGCAGGTATGCTCCAGTAAGTAGCGCCGCGCACGCTTCTGGAAGCGCGGCCGGAGGGAACTGGCGCCGCCATGAGCACCGCTATCGAAACCGTGGCGAGGGACATGCGGGGCCGCGACGCACCCGCCGGCACCGCTGCGGCCCCGCGTGAGGCCGGCTTCGATGTCGCCCGTGCGGCCGAGATCATCGAAGGACTGAAGGCCGTTCCTGGCGCGACCCTGCCGATCCTGCACGCACTGCAGGAGGCGTTCGGCTACGTTCCCGCCGGCACCGTGCGCATGATCGCCGAGGCGCTGAACCTGTCGCGTGCCGAGGTCCACGGCGTCGTGACGTTCTATCACGACTTCCGCGCCGAGCCCGCCGGCCGGCATGTGCTGAAGCTCTGCCGGGCCGAAGCCTGTCAGTCGGTCGGCTGCGATGCCCTGCACGCCGATGTGCTCGCCCGTCATGGGCTCGACTGGGGTGGAACCACGCCGGATGGCTCTCTGACGATCGAACCCATCTATTGTCTCGGGCTCTGCGCCACGGCCCCGGCCGCGATGCTGGACGGCCGGCTGATCGGGCGCGCCACCGCCGCCGGGCTCGACCGGGCCGTCGCCGCCGTTCGGAGCGACGTACCATGAGCGCCGCCGGTGATGTCGTCCGCGTGTTCGTGCCCCTCGATTCCGCGGCCGTCGCCGTCGGCGCTGACGAGGTGGCCGCCGCGCTCGCGACGGCGGCGGCGCGCCTCGGCCGGTCGGTCGAGATCGTCCGCAACGGTTCGCGCGGCCTGTTCTGGCTGGAACCGCTGGTGGAGGTCGAGACCCCGGCCGGCCGCGTCGCCTACGGACCGGTTGCGCAGGGGGACGTCGAGGCGCTTGCGGCCGACGGACTGTTCGACGGACTGGCGCCGGCCGGCGCGCTCGCCGGCCTGTTCCACGGACCGACCGCGGACATCGCCTGGCTGAAGAGCCAGCAGCGGCTGACCTTCGCGCGCTGCGGCATCATCGATCCCGTCTCGCTCGCGGACTACGAGGCGAACGGCGGTCTCGCGGGCCTGAGGCATGCGCTCGAGATCGGCCCGGCTGCCGTGGTGCAGGCGGTGACGGAGTCCGGCCTACGCGGGCGCGGCGGTGCGGGCTTCCCGACCGGCGTGAAGTGGAAGACGGTGGCCGACGCCGCGGGCGAGCGGAAATATATCGTCTGCAATGCCGACGAGGGCGATTCCGGCACCTTCGCCGACCGGATGCTGATGGAAGGCGACCCGATCGCGCTGATCGAGGGCATGGCGATCGCCGGCTTCGCGGTCGGCGCGACGCAGGGCTACATCTATTGCCGTTCGGAATATCCCGTCGCCATCGCCATGACCAACCGGGCGATCGAGATCGCGCGGACGGCCGGGCTGATCGGTGCGGCGCTGATGGGCCGCGGCCCGGCCTTCGACATCGAGGTGCGCGTCGGTGCGGGCGCCTATGTCTGCGGCGAGGAGACCGCGCTGCTCGAAAGCCTTGAGGGCCGGCGCGGCACCGTGCGGCCGAAGCCGCCGCTGCCGGCGCACAAGGGGCTGTTCGGCTGCCCGACGGTCATCAACAACCTGATCTCGCTCGCCACCGTGCCGGTGATCCTGGCGCGGGGAGCGGCGTTCTATCGCGATTTCGGCATGGGGCGCTCGCGCGGCACCATGCCGGTGCAACTCGCCGGCAACGTGCGTCACGGCGGGCTCTACGAGACGGCGTTCGGCATCACCCTCGGCGCGCTCGTCGACGAGATCGGCGGCGGCACCGCGACCGGCCGCCCGGTGAAGGCGGTGCAGGTCGGCGGGCCGCTCGGCGCCTATTTCCCGCCGGCCCTGTTCGATACGCCGTTCGACTACGAGGCCTTCGCCGCTCGCGACGGGCTGATCGGGCACGGCGGCGTGGTGGTGTTCGACGACCGCGTCGACATGGCTGCGCAGGCTCGGTTCGCCTTCGAGTTCTGCGCCCACGAGAGCTGCGGCAAGTGCACGCCCTGCCGCATCGGCTCCACCCGCGGCGTCGAGGTGATCGACCGCATCGTCGCCGATATCGACCGCGCGGAGAACCTGATGCTGGTCGAGGATCTCTGCCACACCATGAAGTTCGGCTCGCTGTGCGCGCTGGGTGGCTTCACGCCCTATCCGGTGATGAGCGCCGTGCGCCACTTCCCCGATGATTTCGACCGCCCGGCGCTGCCGGCGGCCGCGGAATGAGGAGGCCCGCCATGGACACCTTCCACGAACGCGGCTTCGAAGCCGGCCCGGGGGGCGCCATCGAGGAACCCGATTACGGCACGCCTGCCTCCGGCGCGACCGCGACGGTGACGCTCACCATCGACGGCTTTCCGGTCACCGTTCCCGAAGGCACCTCGATCATGCGGGCGGCGCGGGAAGCCGGTATAGGCGTGCCGAAGCTGTGTGCGACGGACACGCTCAATGCGTTCGGCTCCTGCCGGCTCTGTCTCGTCGAGATCGAGGGCCGCAACGGCACGCCGGCCTCCTGTACCACGCCGGTGGCGCCGGGCATCTCGGTCAGGACCCAGACCGAGCGGCTGAAGCGGCTGCGCAAGGGGGTGATGGAACTCTACATCTCCGACCATCCGCTCGACTGCCTCACTTGCGGGGCGAATGGCGACTGCGAGCTGCAGGACATGGCCGGCGCGGTCGGCCTGCGCGAGGTGCGCTACGGCGACGACGGCGAAAACCACCTCGGCCAACCGAAGGACGTTTCCAACCCCTATTTCCAGTTCGATCCCTCGAAGTGCATCGTGTGCTCGCGCTGCGTTCGGGCCTGCGAGGAGGTGCAGGGCACCTTCGCTCTCACCATCGAGGGGCGCGGATTCTCATCCCATGTATCGCCGGGCGCGCACGAACTCTTCCTCGATTCCGAGTGCGTCTCCTGTGGCGCCTGCGTGCAGGCCTGCCCGACGGCGACGCTGATCGAGAAGTCGGTGGTCGAGATCGGGCAGCCGGAGCACGCCGTCGTCACCACCTGCGCCTATTGCGGCGTCGGATGTTCCTTCAAGGCGGAAATGCGCGGAACCGAACTGGTGCGCATGGTGCCGTGGAAGGACGGCAAGGCCAACCACGGCCATTCCTGCGTCAAGGGCCGGTTCGCGTGGGGCTACGCCAACCATGGCGACCGAATCCTGAATCCGATGGTGCGCGAGAGGATCACCGATCCCTGGCGCGAGGTTTCATGGGATGAAGCGCTCGCCCGTGTCGCCTCCGAGTTCGCGCGCATCCAGAAGACATATGGCAGGGGTGCCATCGGCGGCATCACCTCGTCGCGCTGCACCAACGAGGAGACCTATCTCGTCCAGAAGCTGATCCGCTCGGTGTTCGGCAACAACAATGTCGATACCTGCGCGCGCGTCTGCCACTCGCCAACCGGCTACGGCCTCAAGACCGCGTTCGGCACCTCCGCCGGCACACAGGATTTCGATTCCGTCGACGAGGCCGACGTGATCGTGGTGATCGGCGCCAACCCGACCGACGGCCACCCTGTATTCGGCGCGCGGATGAAGCGGCGCATCCGGGCCGGCGCGAAGCTGATCGTGATCGACCCGCGGCGCACCGACATCGTCCGCTCGCCCCATGTGGAGGCGGCATTCCACCTGCCGCTGCGGCCCGGCACCAACGTCGCGGTGATGAACGCCATCGCCCACGTCATCGTCACCGAGGGGCTGATCGACGAGCGCTTCGTGCGTGAGCGCTGCGAGCTTTCCGCGTTCGAGGGCTGGGCCGCCTTCGTCGCCGAGCCGCGCAACAGCCCCGAGGCGATCGGTCCGATCGCGGGCCTCGACCCGGAGGCGATCCGTGGCGCCGCCCGGCTCTACGCCACCGGCGGCAACGCGGCGATCTATTACGGGCTCGGCGTCACGGAACACAGCCAGGGCACCACCACGGTGATGGCGATGGCGAACCTCGCCATGGCGACCGGCAATCTCGGCCGGCCGGGCGTCGGCGTGAACCCGCTGCGCGGCCAGAACAATGTGCAGGGCTCGTGCGACATGGGCTCGTTCCCCCACGAGTTCCCGGGCTACCGCCACGTGTCCGACGACGCCACCCGCACGGTGTTCGAGAAGCTCTGGGGCGTCGCCCTCGACGACGAGCCGGGGCTGCGCATCCCCAACATGCTGGATGCGGCCGTCGAAGGCAGCTTCAAAGGCCTCTACGTCCAGGGCGAGGACATCGCCCAGTCCGACCCCGACACCCACCACGTCGTCGCCGGTCTCGAAGCGATGGAATGCGTCGTGGTGCAGGACATCTTCCTGAACGAGACCGCGAACTACGCCCACGTCTTCCTGCCGGGCTCCACCTTCCTCGAGAAGGACGGCACCTTCACCAATGCCGAGCGGCGGATCAACCGCGTGCGGCGGGTGATGCCGTCGCGCTCCGGCATGGCGGACTGGGAGATCACGCTCGCCATCGCCGCCGCCATGGGCCGGCCGATGCCCTATGCCCATCCCTCGGAGATCATGGACGAGATCGCGGCGACGACGCCCTCGTTCGCCGGCGTCTCCTATGCCCGGCTGGAGGCCGAGGGATCGGTGCAGTGGCCGTGCAACGAAGCCGCGCCCCACGGCACGCCGATCATGCACGTCGATGGCTTCGTGCGCGGCCGCGGCCAGTTCATGATCACCGAATATGTGGCGACGGAGGAGCGCTCCACCGGCCGCTTCCCGCTGCTGCTCACCACCGGCCGCATCCTGTCGCAATACAATGTCGGCGCCCAGACGCGCCGCACGGCGAACGTGGTGTGGCATCCGGAAGACGTGCTGGAGATCCATCCCCACGACGCCGAGAACCGCGGCATCCGCGACGGCGACTGGGTCAAGCTCGAAAGCCGCGCCGGCGCGACCACGCTGCGGGCGCGGATCACCGACCGCGTGGCGCCGGGCGTGGTCTACACCACCTTCCACCACCCGGAGACCCAGGCCAACGTCATCACCACCGATTTCTCGGACTGGGCGACCAACTGCCCGGAATACAAGGTGACGGCGGTGCAGGTCGGCGCCTCCAACGGGCCGAGCGAATGGCAGACGGAATATCGCGCCCATTCGCAGGCGAGCCGGCGCATTGGAAACGAAGCGGCGGAATGAGGCTGTAGGATCCGGCCCATCCGCCAGCCTGTAGAGCAACGCGGGCGGCGAGGCGGCTTCGAGGCGAGGTGGCATGGTACGGCATGGCGAGGCGATAGATGGCGCGGGCGCCGACCCGGTTTCCGGGCCGTTGGCAGGCCTGCCAGCGGCGCGGGCGAAGCGCATCCGATGGCCCGCCGGCCACGACGGGTCGGCCCGCATCGTGCCGCAGGAAGTGCCGGTCGCGTTTACCTTCAACGGTTCATCCCACGCGGTGATGATGGCGAGCCCGTCGGATCTGGAGGATTTCGCCGTCGGCTTCGCCCTGTCGGAGGGGCTCGTCGCGGCGCGGGCGGAGATTCTCGACATCGAGATCATCGAGACGGAGATCGGGGTTTCCGGCCGGGGCTTCGAGGCGCGGATGTGGATCGGCGATGAACCGGCCGCGGCGCTTTCCGCCCGACGCCGCCGCATCGCCGGGCCAACCGGCTGCGGGCTCTGCGGCATCGAGAGCCTGGAGGAGGCGGTGCGGCCGGTCGCCTCGGTGGGCGGCACGGTGCTGAAGGTCGCGCCGGAGGATATTGCCGCCGCGGCCGCCGCTCTCGCCCCCGCGCAGCGTCTCGGCGCGCTGACGCGGGCGGTTCATGCCGCCGGCTTCGTGGTGCCCGGGCGCGGGCTCGTGGCGCTGCGCGAGGATGTCGGCCGCCATAACGCGCTCGACAAGCTCGGCGGCGCACTCGCGCGGGCGGGAGAGTCCGGCCGCGCCGGAATAGTGATCGTCACCAGCCGGGTTTCCATCGAGATGGTGCAGAAGACCGCCGCGATCGGCGCGCCGATCCTCGTCGCCGTTTCCGCGCCGACGAGCCTCGCGATCGAGGCGGCGGAAGCGGCGGGGCTGACGCTCGTCGCCGTGGCGCGCGCGGACGGGTTCGAGGTGTTCACCCATTCCCGCCGCATCCACGGCCTCGGCGATGGCGACACGGCGGACGACGGTGCCACACGTGAACGGGAGACGGGCGATGCCGGCTGAGGCGACGGCGGGAGAAGCGGCGGATGCGGCGGCGCACGCCTTCGATCCGGCGGTGAAGTTGACCCGCATGGCGAACCAGATCGCGACCTTCTTCGCCCATCAGGGCGGGGAGGATGCCGAAGCTCGGGAGCAGGCGGTCGCCGCGATCGCCGATCATCTGGTGAAGTTCTGGGATCCTCGGATGCGGCGCCAGATCCGCGCCCACCTCGCGGCCGGCGGAGCGGGGCTCGACCCGCTGGCGCTAGACGCCGTGGCCCGTCTGGCGGACTGAGGCTCGTCCGGGACCCCGCTGCGGCCGCCGCCGAACCCGCAAGCCGGTACACCCCGAAGCCGGGAGATCAGCAAGCCGGGAGATCCGGAAGCCAACTTGGCCAAGCACGCCGCGACGTGAAGCGGCCGATCATCGGTCAGCCGATCATCCTCGCCGGCACAGTGCGGCGGGCAACGGGCTGCGACCGCCGCACCGCCTGCGCGCCGGTCTTTCCGCAGCCGTTATTTCGGCGTGCCGGAGAGCGCGTCGCGCAGGGTGGCGGCATCCTTCTTCAGAACCTCGATCGCCGCCGGCGTGCGGCCGCTCGCCTTCAGGATCGCCTTCGGCAGCGCCTTCGCCTCCTCGCGCAACGCCCGGCCGGCCTCGGTGAGGCGGATGCGCACCTGCCGCTCGTCCTCGGGATCGCGCGTGCGGCGGATCTTGCCGGTCGCCTCCAGCCGCTTGAGCAGCGGCGTCAGCGTGCTCGATTCCAGAAACAGCCGCTCTCCGATCCGCCCGACGGTCTGGTCGTCCTCCTCCCACAGCACAAGCATCACGAGATATTGCGGATAGGTCAGTCCGAGCGCGTCGAGCAGCGGCTTGTAGGTGCGCGTCAGCGCATGGCCCGCGGAATAGATCGCGAAGCAGAGCTGGTTGTCGAGTCGCAGGAGATCGGCGGCGCGGTCTTCGGCTGCTTCCCCGGCACGGGCACCGGGCACCGCGTTGCGCGGGGAGGGGGACTTCACGGACGCGGACTTTCCTGACGCAGCCATTGGTGAAACTCCGGAGCGATGTGTCTTCCGACGGGAGCGCATGCCCACCTGTGCAACGGCAACCGCCATGCCGGTTACCCGCACCGGACAAAGGATCGCCATTTGGCGGGGGTTCCCCGAGGGGCAGGTTCGGTCGGCAGCGGACACAAGCGCCACAGTGGCGATGATATTTATCGCGCGACTGAATCGCCAGCGCCAAGATTGCATGGCTGGCATCGCAGAAAATGATTGCAAACGATTAAATCGTGTGCGATATGAATTCCTGTCGAAGCGGCGGCGGCCAGTGTCCGCCGAAGCGATGGCCTTCGGTCGGGTGATGCATCCGGCGGGAAGGCGCTTGAGCCGGCTTCGATGCTGGCGCGGGCTTGCCGGAGCGGGAATCCGCCGGGGCGGCGCGTGCCTGGGCCGATGAGTTGACGAAATTTCACCGCGAGCGGTCGCCCGTGCCCGGCCTTGCCGGAATGTGGTCGCTCCAGCACACCGACAGGAGGCCACGATGGCCATTCTCTACCGCACCCAGTCCACCGCCACCGGCGGCCGCGACGGCTCCGCGACCAGCGCCGACGGTAAGTTCTCGGTCAAGCTTTCGGTTCCGAAGGAACTCGGTGGCCCCGGCGGCGAGGGCTCCAACCCCGAGCAGCTGTTCGCCTCGGGCTACTCCGCCTGCTTCCTCGGCGCCCTGAAGTTCGTGGCCGGCAAGGAGAAGGTGCAGATTCCTGCGGACGCCACCGTCACCGCTGATGTCGGCATCGGCCCGCGCGACGACGGCACCGGGTTCGGGCTCGATGTGGAACTGACCGTGAAGCTGCCGGGCGTCGACCCGGCCGTCGCCCAGGACCTGGTCTCGAAGGCCCACATCGTGTGCCCCTATTCGGAAGCCACCCGCAAGAACCTCGACGTCCGCCTCAAGATCGCTTGATCCGACGGCGCCGACTGGCAGGACCATTCCAGAACGACCAAGGGCGCCCCTGCGGGCGCCCTTTGCGTTTGCGGGGGGCGATCCGTTGCAGACCTTCCTCGACCCCGGGACGGTCTCCTTCATCGGGTTCAGGTCTGACGAACGGAGCCGCGGAAACCGGTGCCCGATGCCGGCCGCCTCGACGGCCTGTCCCAAGGGGCTCACGGGCTCATCGGCAATCCGACCGGCCGGCAAGCCGCCAGCTCTGCCGTTCACGGGACCAGAACGGTCGGGCCGGCGGTCTGGCGGCGTTCCAGCGCCGCATGGGCGGCAGCGGCGTCGCTGAGCGGCAGCAGGCGGATCTGCCCGTCTGCCGTCGCCGGGTGGACGGAGAGGCGGGCGAACAGGGCGGCGCTGCGGCGGGCCAGTTCCGCCGGATCGGCGATGAAGTCGAACAGCATCGGCCTTGTGGCGGTCAGCGACCCGCGCGCCAGATCGGCGAAACGGAATCCTTCGATCGGCCCCGAGGACTGCCCGAAGCTGACGAAGGTGCCCCGCGTGTGCAGGCAGGCCAGCGAGCCGCGCCACGTATCTGCGCCGACGCTGTCATAGACCGCATCGCATCCACGTCCGCCTGTGATCGCGCCGACGTGGGCGACGAAATCCTCGCTGCGATAGTCGATGACGTGGGCATAGCCGCAGGCCTTCGCAACGGCCACCTTTTGCGGGCCGCCGGCGGTGCCGATGGCGATGGCGCCGAGATCGGCCAACCATGGCCCGAGAAGCTGACCCATGCCGCCAGCGGCCGCATGAACGAGCACGATGTCGCCGGACTTCACGGGGTAGCTGTCGTGCAGCAGGTAGTGGGCGGTCAGGCCCTTGAGCAACGCGGCGGCGGCGGTGGCGGGGTCGAGTGCGTCCGGCAGCTTCACCAGGCGGTCCGCCGGCAGCGCCCGCCGGGTGCGATAGGCTCCCGTCGGGGTGACGGCGGCGACGCGGTCGCCGACGGCGAAACCTGTCACGCCGGGGCCGATCGCCTCCACGACGCCCGCCGCCTCGGCGCCGGGGATGAGCGGCGTCTGCGGCCAGGGATAGAGGCCTGAGCGGAAATAGGTGTCGATGAAGTTGACGCCGATCGCCTCGTGGCGGACCAGCACTTCACCGGGGCCGGCGATGGCGGCCGGCACCTCGATCTCCTCCAGCACGTCCGGCCCGCCCGCTACGCGCGCGACGACGGCGCGATCGCGTGCGCCCGAAATCTGTTCCGTTCTTGGCTTTTCCTGCACGCTCATTTTCTTGGCTCGTCACGATGCCCCGGTGCTGGCGTCGAATGCGGGATCGACGGGAATCTGCAGCGCCGTCACCAGCCCGTTGGTCTGGAAGGCCATGCCGACGACGGCGAGGAACTCCGCATATTGGTCTTCGGTCATTCCTTTGGCGCGGGCGGCGGCGGTGTGGGAATGGACGCAGTAGGAGCAGCCATTGGCGGTGGAAACCGCGACATAGATCAGCTCCTTGGTCAGAGGATCGAGGCTGCCGGGCGCCACCATCACCGCCTTCAGGCGGTTCCATGTCGCAGCGAGCAACTCAGGCTGGCCGGCGAGGCCGCGCCAGAAATTGTTGACGAAATCCGATTTGCGGGTCGCGCGGATGTCGTCGAACACGGCCTTCACGCGCGGATCGGCTTCGGCTTCCGCGTCGTTCCAGAGCTTCACGGTGGTCATGGCGGGCTATCCTTCGGTTAGAGCGCTTTCCGATCTGACGGACTCATCAGATCGACTAGAAATCGCTCTCGATTCAAGAGCTTGAGCCTATCCTTGTCGTTCAGATCGGTTCGATCTGAACGGGATATGCTCTAGTGCACGGCAGCGTAGAGAATGCGTTCCTCGCTGGCCTCGAAGGGTGAGAACTCCTCCACCATGCGGCCCTGCCGGTAGACCAGGATACGGTCGGAAAGAGTCAGGATTTCAGGCAGATAGGAGGAGATGACAATCACCGCCAGCCCGTCGTCCGCGAGCTGGTTGATGAGGCGGTGGATCTCGGCGATCGCGACCACGTCCACGCCTCGCGTCGGCTCGTCGAAGATGACGAGGCGCGGCTTCTGCACCAGCGTCTTGCCGATGACGACCTTTTGCTGGTTGCCGCCGGAAAGCTCGATCACGCGGGCGTCGTCGCTGATGGAGCGGATCGCCAGCCTGTCGCGCCAGCCGGCGGCCAGTTCGCTCATCTCGGCACGGCTGACCAGCAGCGGGCTTCTCGCCTGCCCGCCGGCCAGAAAGCCGGCATAGAGATTTTCCGCCACCGACATGGTCTCGAAGAAGCCCTCGGTCTTGCGGTCCTCGGTGACATAGACGATGCCGTCCAGCATGGCGGGGCGAGGCGTGTTGTAGCGCACCGGCCGACCATCGAGGGTAATGGTGCCGCCGAGGCGAAAATCGCGCTTCATGACGCCGGCGATGATCTTGGCGGTCTCCGTGCGTCCGGAACCCACGAGACCGAACAGACCGGTCACCTGACCCGAAAAGACCGAGAAAGCGGTGTTCTTGACCATGGCGCCCATGGACACGTCTTCAACGGTCAGAATGCGCGCACCGGCCGGCCGTGGCGCCCGTCGCGGACCGCCTTCCACATCGGTGGTGCGCCCGACCATGGCCCGGACGATGCTTTCGCGGGTGAAGCCCGCCGCCGGCCCCTCCGCCGTCACCGCGCCATCGCGCATCACGGTGATGCGGTCGGCCAGCATCAACGCTTCCTCAAGGGCGTGGGAGATGAACACGATCGCCACCCCGCGTGCCTTCAGCCGGCGAACGAGGGCGAAGAAATGGCGCTTTTCCTCCGGCGTCAGGGTCGCGGTGGGCTCGTCGAAGATGATGATGCGGGCGTTGAGCCGCACCGCGCGGGCAATTTCCACCATCTGCCGTCTGGCTGCGCCGAGGCTGGAGACGAGCGCGCCCGGATCGACCGTGAAATTCAGCGATTGCAGGAACTGTTGAGCGGCGATGGCCACTCCGCGCAGGCGGTTGAACGGCTTCTCGTCGCCGAGGAACAGGTTCTGCGCCACCGTCATGGACGGCACGAGGCTGGTCTCCTGAAAGACCATGGCGATGCCGTTGCGCAGCGCATCGGCCGGTCCGGACCATGCGACGGGCGCACCCTCGAAGTGGATCTCGCCCGCGGAGGGGGCGACCGCCCCGGCGATCATCTTCACCAGGGTCGACTTGCCGGCACCGTTCTCGCCCAGCAATGCGTGAATCTCGCCGGCGGCAAGGCGGAAATCCACCGCCGCCACCGCCACGTTGCCACGATAGGCCTTCGCAAGGCCGCGGGTTTCCAGAAGCGGAGGTGAGCTCTGTGCGGGCGTGCTCACGGGTGGTCCTCCGGTTCCAGCACCACGACCGCGTCACCGCCCCGGCTGGCTGCAATGGCCTGGCTGCCGTGGACCGCGACATCGACGATGCCGTGGCGGCGGCCGTCGGCGCGACTGTGCCAGCTCCTGAGCGGGCGGAAGGTGGCATCGAGTTCCACCACCAGCCCGCAGGAGCGGCTGGGTGCCCACGGCTTGAACACGCCCATGGTGCGGACGCCGCCGCATTGCAGCGGCTCCAGAAAACTCGCGGGTGGATCGAGTGCGGGCGCGATCCACAGCGGGCGGGGGACTTCCGCCATCATGGCGCGGCGATAGCCGTGTTCCTGAAGCACCAGTTCCACCAGGCGGTTGCGCGGGGCGAACAGCGCCATCAAGGCGCCGCCAGAAGCGATGGACACGAGGCGTCCGGGATAGGCAGGCAGCTTTTCCAGAACCGGAGCCGGCGCACGGCCGGCTGCGACGCGCACGAGCCGGTGACGCCAGCTTTCCGCCACGATGGCCCCGCCATCAGCCAGCGGCAGGACCCCGGCCGGCCACGCCAGTCCGCCGGCCAGACACTGCGCCTCGCCGCTGGCGGGATCGAGCCGCCACAGGCTGCCGGCGGCGCCGTGCTCCATCAGGTCGGCGACCCAATCGGACGGCGCCTTGCCGGGCGCGCCCTGAGTGACGAGAAGGTGGCCGCTGCCATCCGGAACCTCGGCAAGCGCCGTGGGGCAGGTGAGGCGGTCCGGCCCGATTCCGGCCAGTGTGCGCCCGTCGTGCCGTCCGCCGCAGAATGCAATGGTGCCGTCTTCCAGAGCAGCCGCGAAGCCACCGTCTGCGAGGCCTGCAAGCGCGCTGACCGGCCGGGCGAACCCGAACACAGGGACATCATCGCCCGGTCCGATCTCGCGCACCTCGTTGCCCGTCGCCACAAGCAGCCGGCCGTCGGCGACGGCCAGCGCCGCCGGGCGCGGTACGGCGGCCACAACGGGGGCGGTCTCCAGCGCGGTGTTTGGCCGAAGTCCGCCGTCGAGCGGAGGAATGGTGATGGCCCGGCCGCGAAGGGGATCGAGAAAGCGGTCCCACCACATCAGCGCGTTCCTCCCCAGTACGAGTTCCAGCCCGTCCAGTCGGGATCGGCACCGGGAATGCGATAGCGCCCGATGCGGTTGTTGAGGATGCCGCCGATATAGAGCCAGCCCTTGTGCTCGCGCATCGAGGTGACCATCGGATGGCTTTCGCCGGTCAGGTCGCCCAGCGTGTCGGCGATGGCGCCGGTCTCGTCGAATTTGACCACACCGCCGGTGTTGATGTTGGGAAACAGCCACTCGTCCTTGGGCAGGCGGCGCGTCATGCGCTTGCGGAAGGCGGGATAGCGCAGCGCCAGGTCGAAGCTCGGGGTGCGCATGCCCAGCCAGGCCATCCAGTAGCGGCCATCGGAGGCGCGATTGATGTTGTCGGGGTAGCCCGGCATGTCACGGATGACGCATTCCAGCCGGCCGGCCTTCGGCCCTTCCAGCCAGTAGCGATGGATGCGGCAGGCCCACGATTCCGCGATGAAGATGGATTTCGCATCGTGGGCGAGGCAGACGCCGTTGGCATAGCGCAGACCCTCCAGCACGGTGCGGGTGCGCCCGGTCTTCGGGTCATAGACCAGAAGGCGCCCGGTCGGCCGGCTCTCGATGGAATCGAGCGCCCAGTCATGGGCATCGTAGCGCGTGGTGGAATCGGTGAACCAAACACGCCCGTCGGGGCCGATATCGCAGTCGTTCGGGTCGCGCAGGCGGGCGTCGTCGGTGACGGAGGTCAGCGATCGGCGGGTTTCGGTGGAAAGCGCCCGCACCGTGCGGTCGGGAGCGATGGAATAGAGCCCCATGGCGCCCACGCAGGTCACGATGCTGCCGTCGCGGTCGAGCGCCAGCCCGAGCGGGAACCCGCCGATGTGGGCGAATACCTCCTGCCGCGAATAGTCCGGGGCGAGCCAGCGCACGATTTCGCCGTGGCGTGTGCCGGCATAGAGGTTGTCGTCGCGGTCGAGGATGACGTCCTCCGGCCCTTCCACCTCGCCGAGTGCGATCGGAGCGGCGGCGGACAGGCGGTTGTCCAAGGCGTAAGGCGAGCTGGAGCCGGGGGTGGCCGGCGGCGTTTCGCCCATGAGGTGGAACACCGGCGAAACGTAGACTTCCGCCAGCACCTTGTGGCGATTTCTCAGCCAGCGGATGTCGAGCAGCACCGCCACAGCCAGCAGCGCGCCGAGCACCATTTGGTTATAGCCGGTACCGAAGCCGAGGCGGATGAGGCCGTTGACGAGGATCAGCACCACCACGGCGCCCATCAGCCCCTTGGCGACCGAGCCGCGCCCGCCGCCGAGCGCCACGCCGCCCACCACCGCCGCCGTCACCGCCATCAGTTCCAGCCCCGCCCCAGTGCCGGGCCCCGTGCCGGAGAGGCGGGCGGCGAACAGAAAGCCCGCCACGCCGCAGGCGAAACCGGAGAACACGTAGGTAAGAAACACCGTGCGCCTGACCGCGATGCCGGCATTGTAGGCCGCGCGGCGCGAACCGCCGACCGCCGCCACATGCCAGCCGGCCCGCGAGCGTGACAGTGCGACATGGGCGAGAACCGCGAACAGCGTTGCGGCGATTACGCTGACCGGCACGCCGTGAAAGGCGCCGGTGCCGATCCAGTCGAAGTTGTCGTTCATCACCGTCGAGCGCTGGAATGCCTTGCCCCAGGCGATGATGAGGATGTCGTAGAGCGAGCGGCCGATGATGAGCGTGACGAGCGTGGTGAGAAAGGCGCGCAGGCGCAGGTAGCCGACGAGAAAGCCGTTCAGGGCCCCGAACGCCGCCCCCGTAGCGACCGCCGCCGCGAACGCCAGCCACGCCGGTCCCTCGCCCACATAGATGACCCAGATCGCGGAGAACACCGCCAGCGCATAGATGGAGCCGACCGAAAGGTCGATGCCGCCGCCGAGCATGACAACCGTCAGCCCGACCACGACCACGAGGAACTCGCCGAGCTGGCGCAGGGTGTCGATCAGGCTCGCGGGCGTGAAGAAGCCGTCGATGGCCGTGCCGAAAATGGCGACCACCGCGCCCACGAACAGGAACGGCACCAGATTGTCGGCCCAGCGCTTGGTCAGCAGTTCGCCGACGAGATGGTCGGGAACGAGATTGTAGCGCAGGCGCTGCACCGCTTCGGTAAGGCGCATGGGGCGGGCTTTCACGGCATAGGGCTTAAGGAAAAAAAGGGTGAGAAGCCCACCGCCGCGGACGGAGGCGGGCTTCGCCTGAGCCGTTCGGCCGGCTTACTTGGCGGCCTGGGTTTCTTTCAGGCTCCAGCAGGTGCCGGGCTTCACGTCTGCCTTCGTGGCGGCGGTCTCCAGGGTGTAGATCCAGGTCTTCGACTGCCCCGGCTTCAGCCCGCTCTGCAGCAGGAACTTGATCAGGGCGGAAACATCGCGCGACTGGTTCTTCACTTCCGTCATGACCACGGCGCCGAAGGTGCCGTCTTCAAGCGCGGTGCAATCCGTCTCCTCGCCGCCACCGGTGGTGACGAGAAACACGTTGCCGGTCTTGCCGGCATCGCGGATGGCCGCGGCCGTGCCCTTGGCGGTGCTGTCCCAGAAATCGATGATGCCGCACACGTCCGGGTGCTGTTGCAGCAGCGTGGTGGCCACGTTGCGGGCGGTGGTGGCATCCCAGTTGGAATCCGGCTCGCCGACGATCTTGAAGTCAGGGTTGGCCTTCAGCACCTTGGCGATGCCGGCATACTGGTCGAGGCTGGATGCGTTGACCTGATCGCCCTGAATGAGGCCGATCTTCTTCGAGGAGTCGGGCCCGCAGCCCTTGATCACGGCTTCGGCCTCGAGCTCGCCCAGCCGCTCCCAGTCGGACCCGACGAAGGCATCGGTGGGATAGTTGGTGCGGTTGTCGACCTGAATGACGAAGATGCCGGCTTCCTGCGCGCGCTTGAACAGGCGGGTATAGGACTGCAGGTCCGGCGGCTGCACGATCAGCACGTCGGGCTTGTTGGACGAGGAGATGAGGTCGGTGATGGCCTGCGCGCCGGCGGCCACGTCCCAGTTGGGATCGCGGGTTTCGAACACGCCGCCGAAGCCCTTCACTTCGTTGCCGATATAATGCGCCCACCCTTGCGCAAGATCGAAGCCCATCGACATCGGCACCAGCACCACGCGCTTGCCTTCAAGCGCGGACTTGTAGGCCGCCGGTCCCGGATCGCCGGTTTCCTCGGCGGCGACCTGGCCCGCCAGCAGGCCGGCGGCGAGAAGGCCGCCTGCCAGCAGCGCGCCGGTCCGGCGCAGGGCTCGGTTGAGGCTGCCGCGCGTGGCGGTCGGGGTCTGCTGTGCGGGGATAAGGGTCATGGCGTCTCCGTTTCCTGATTGTTTGCGAGAAGGTTGGCGAGGGGCGTGCCACGCGGAGCGGGACGGGGAGGACCGTGCGGGCGGCCGGCGGAAATCGGGTTTCAGATATCGCCTTGCTGGCCCACCTGCTCGTCGCGCGGGTTGAGCTGGCCGTCGACGATGAGGGCGGCAAGCAGGATCAGGGCCTTGATGAGGTTTTGCCAGATGTGCGGCAGGTCGAGGATGATCATGCCGTTCAGCAGGATGCCGATGAACAGCGCCCCGACCACCACGTTGCGCACCCCTCCGCGGCCCCCGGAAAGGCCGATACCGCCGATCACCACCACGAGGATGACATCGTAGAGAAGGGTGGAATTGACGATGCGGGTGTTGATGGTCTGCAGGCCCGCCGCTGTGACGAGGCCCGCGAGCCAGCCGGCGAGGCTGGAGAGCACATATTGCAGCATCACCAGCGGGCGCACCGGCAGGCCGGTGATGCGCGCGGCTTCGGCATTGTCGCCGCTGTAGTAGATGTACCGGCCGGCGCGGGTGAAGCGCAGCAGCAGCAGCGCCAGCAGGGCGACGACGGCGAACGTCACCACCTCCGCCGGGAGGCCGGCCGGGCGCCACTGGCCGAACGCGAGGAGAAAGCCACCCTCCGCCGGTACCGGAATGGTATCTTGAGTGATGAGCTGGGAGCGTATCACGCCGAACACCATTGCCGCCGAGGCGATGGTGGCGAAAACCGCCGGAACGTTGCCGTAGGCGATCAGCAGGCCGTTGAACAGCCCGATCCCCACCACGGCCGCTCCCACGAGCACGGTCGCGGCCAGCGCGCCGGTGCCGTCTGTCATGAGCTGGAGCTGCCACGCGGTAGCCATCGCCATGACGGCGATCATCGAGAGGTCGATGCCGCGCCCGATGACGACGATACCCATGCCGACGGCCAGAATGCCGAGCACGGCGACCGAGCGGACGATGGCGACAAGGTTTCCCGGCGCCAGAAAGCCCGGCAGGATGAGCGCATAGAGAGCGAACAGCGCCACCGCGAACACCAGCACGATACGTTCCTGCGACAGTGCGGGAAGCGCGGCAACGCGGAACGGCTTGGCCACCATGGAGCGGGACCCTCGGTTTGAGGCGAATGGGGGCGCGGAACGGTGCGCGCGGACGAGCCCTCCGGCGCAGACACCTCACGAGCCTGAAAATCCAGCCTCATGATGGGTGAACGGATGGCCGCAGGTCCAATGCCGATTTGCGATCGAAATTCATGCCGATCGTGAATATGCCGGCTTCGGGATCCGGCGGCCTCAAGCGCCGACGCGGCGCATCAGCACCACTTTCTCACTGCCGGTTGCCGGTTCGGCGGCGTCCGCTATGTGCCGGCGCAACAGGTCGACGAACCGCAGGCCATAGGGCGGCAATCCCTCGCTGATGCGCCACATCGCGCAGATATCGAACGACAGCACCCGGCCGCCATAGCCGAGCGGGCGGGCGCGCAATCGCCCTGTGGCCGGCGGGGCCGCCGCCGGTACCACGGCGATGCCGCTGCCGGCCTCGGCCAATGCCAGCAGCGTATGCGGGGCGTTGCTCTCCAGCGCCACCTGCGGACTGACGCCCGCCAGCCGGCAGGCGGCGTCCAGCATCTCTCGCGACGCATGGCGGTGGTTCAGCAGAAGCAGGGGATGGCGAGCGATGTCGGCGATCTCGATCAGTCCGTCGCCGTCGCCGATTAGTTCCGGTGTGGCAACGGCGGTCAGAGAAAGCGTCCCCAGAGTGGTGGCCTCATAATGGTCTTCCAGAAAGCTGGCTGCGTTGATCGCGATCTGAATGGCGCCTTCGCCAAGGCGCGCGTTGAGGTCGGCGCCGCCGCCTTCCACGATCTGCACGGCGATCGAGGGGTTGTCTCGCTGCCAGCGAGCGAGAAAATCGGGCAGGAAGCGTTCGATGACCTGCGAGCAGGCCCCCACGCGCAAAAGCCCGCTTTCGCCCTTGCGCAGTTGTCCGGCGCTGGCCTGCAGGGTGCGGCTCGCCTGCAGCACGGCGTTCATGCGCGGCAGCAGTGCCGCGCCCTCCGCCGACAGCCGCATCCGCTTGCCCACCCGCTGGAACAGCGACACGCCCAGCATGTCCTCCAGCGCCTTGATCTGGCGCGACAGAGCCGATTGGGTGATATGCAGCTTCTCCGCTGCCAGCGTGACATTGCCAAGTTCCGCCGTGGTGACGAAGCCGGTAAGAAGCCGGATATCCATGGGCCTGCCTCATCCTTGCGTGGCGGGAAGGAAGCGGAGAGGGCGCGGCGCGCGCACGCCGGCCGGCTCGCCGATCACGTTACTATAAGTCTCCCGATGCCGACCGACAGATGCGGGGCAGAGAGCGGCGCGCGTTCGCGAAAAATATGTTTCCCCGGAATTGGCTCCGGCCGACATCGTCTTTGTCGGATCGCGAGCGAGCCCGGTCTGACAGGCTGCCGAAGAAGCTGCTCGCACCGCCAACGAACGGCGCGGCGATGGAGGCCGAACGGGGGGATTGTCTCGCGGGACCGGCGATCGAACGCGCGTCCGCGCACCGCGGAAAGCGCGGCGCGTGAAGGCCGGCTCAATCCGTCGGGGCGGCCGTCTCACCAGGCGTTTCGCAACGGGTAGAGAACAGGCGCTCCCCGATGAAGTCGACGAACACTCTGACCTTCGGCGAGAGGTTGCGGTTGGACGGCCAGATCAGGCTGAAATGGCCGGGAGCATCGATGCGGTCGTCGAGCAATGTGCGAAGCGCGCCTTTCGCGAGGGGATCGCGCGCCAGGAAATCCGGCATGCAGCCGATGCCGAGCCCGGCGATGGTGGCGCCGCGCAGCGCCTCCATATTGTTGCACGTCAACACCGTGCGCGTGCGCAGATCCGGTTCGCCGGCGGCAAGCGTGAGCGGCCAGTCCTGTATCTTGCCGCTGTTGGGATAGCGAAAGCGGATGCCGTGATGCCCGTCGAGGTCGCGCGGACATTCCGGCGTGCCGTGCCGTTCAAGGTAGGAGGGCGCGGCGCAGAGCAGCATCTGGAAGGGGCGCAGGGTCCGTGCCATCAGCCGCGAATCCGGAAGGTCGCCGCTGCGGATCGCGACATCGACGCCCTCGTCGATCAGATCGACGAGGCGGTCATTGAAGTCGAGATCGACATCGATTTCGGGATAACGCGTCATGAACTCCGGCAGGACCGGCAGGAGCAGGTGATAGCTCACGATCGGGGTGCTGACGCGCAGGCGCCCGCGCGGCGCGTCCGTCGTGCTGGCCAGCATGGCGCGGGCGTCGTCGAGATCATCGAGGATGCGCCGGCAGCGCTCGTGAAAGGCACGGCCCTCTTCGGTCAGCCGCAGACTGCGGGTGGAGCGCTGGAACAGGCGGATGCCGAGTTGCTGTTCGAGCTTGGTGACGGCCTTGCCGACCGCGGACGCGGAGAGGCCGAGCATGCGCCCGGCTGCGACGAAGCTGCCGAGATCGGCGGTCCGGACGAAGGCCATCAAGCCGCTGAGCGAGTCCATTCAAGCCCTCTCGACGCCGGGATATTCGAGCGTTCTGTTCCGATAAGACCGGAATAGGCGGCTCATTGGCAGATATTCCCTCCAGATTATCCTGTTTCCACAGAAAGGCGAGCGCGGGCTGAGGTAGCGGCGCCGCCGGAACAGGGCCTTGATTCATGACGCAAACCACCTCCCGGCCGCGTGCGGCCGAACAGGCGCTCGTGCTCCTGTCCGTCTGCCTCGCGGCTGCCGCGATGCCGCTGACCTTCACCGGGCCGGCAGTGGCGCTTCCCGCCATCGGCAAGGTGCTGGGCGGCAGTCCGATCGGGCTCAACTGGGTCACCAACGCTTTCATGCTGACATTCGGGTCGAGCCTGATGGCAATGGGGGGACTGGCGGATGCTTACGGCCGCAAGCGCGTCTTCCTCGCCGGCGTCGGTGCGTTCGCCCTGCTCTCGCTGGCATTGGCCCTTGCTCCCGACCTCCTCTGGCTCGATCTGGGGCGGGCGGCGCAGGGCGGCGCGGCGGCCGCCGCCTTTTCCAGTGGCATGGCGGCGCTCGCGCAGGAGTTCGAGGGCGCCGCGCGCACCCGTGCCTTCAGCATCGTCGGCACGAGTTTCGGCGTCGGCCTCGCCCTGGGGCCGATCGCGTCGGGGCTGATGATCGACGCTTTCGGCTGGCGCAGCATCTTTGCGCTCGTGGTCGGTCTGGCCGTGCTCGCCCTGGCATTGGGCGCTCGCTTCCTGCGCGAGACACGCGATCCCAACGCCGCCGGCCTCGACTGGCCGGGCGCGCTCAGCTTCACGCTGGCCCTGGCGCTCTTCACCTACGGCATCCTGCTGGCGCCCGAGCGCGGCTGGACCGACCGGACCGTGCTCGGCGTGCTGGCGGGCTCCGTCGTGCTCTTCATCGCCTTCGGCGTGATCGAGCGGCATGTCACGCGGCCGATGCTCGATCTCACCTTGTTCCGTTACCCCCGGTTCGTCGGGGTGCAACTGCTGGCGGCGGCGCCGGCCTATGCCTTCGTCGTGCTGCTGATCCTGCTGCCGGTGCGTTTCATCGGCGTCGAGGGGATGGGCGAGATTGCCGCCGGCCGATTGATGATCGCGCTTTCTGCGCCGCTGCTGGTCCTGCCGATCGCGGCCGGACTGCTGACGCGCCGTCTGGCACCGGCGGCGATCTGTGGTGCGGGCCTGCTGATCTGCGCCGCCGGCCTGTTCTGGCTGAGCCGCGTTCCGCTCGGGAGCGAGGCGATGGGCGTCGCCCTGCCCATGGCGTTGATCGGCATCGGCATCAGCCTGCCCTGGGGGCTGATGGACGGGCTTGCCGTCAGTGTCGTGCCCAAGGAGCGCGCCGGCATGGCGACCGGCATCTTCAGCACGACGCGGGTGGCCGGCGAAGGGGTGGCGCTCGCCGTGGTCAGCGCCGTGCTGTCCGCGCTCACGGCGAACCATCTCGCGGCCGGCGGCCCGGCGGCGCATGCAGGTCCGGCTGCCCAGCGGCTCGTCACCGGCGATATCGGGAGCGCGGCGGCTGCCTTGCCTCAGATGAGCCGCGCCGCGCTCGTCCAGAGCTATGGCGACGCCTTCGCGACCCTGCTCCTGATGCTCTGCGCCATCACGATCGTCACCGCTGTCGTCGTCTTCGCCTTCCTCGGGCGCAGGGCGGCACAGGAAACCGAGCCGGGGGCGGAGGCAGAAGAGCGCCTCTGCACATCGCAAGTCTGACTGGGTTCGCTTCCCGGCGGCACGTCGGGGCGGTGCGCACCTCAGCCGCCCCCGCCCGCCGTCGGCAGCAGCCCGCTTTCGACGGCGACTCGGCGGTAGGCGGCGCCGGCGGTGAAGCCGCCGTCGATGGTGAAGTCCTCGCCCGTGATGAAGGATGAGGCGTCCGAGGCGAGGAACAGCACAAGCTGCGCGACCTCGTCCGGCGTGCCGCTGCGCGCCATCGGCGTCAGCCCGATCATCGGCTGGAGGTGGCTGGCGTTGGCGTTCAGGCCGGTCACGATCAGGCCCGGGCAGACGCTGTTCACGCGGATGCCCCAGGTGACATATTCCATCGCCGCGCTGCGCGTCAGGCCGCGTACGCCCCACTTGCTTGCCGTGTAGGCCGGGTCGTAGTGCCCGGAAAAGGCGCTGTTGGAGGCGATGTTGACGATGCTGCCGCCGCCGCCCGCGCGCATCAGCGGCGCCGCCGACTGGATTCCGAGAAACGTGCCGGTGAGATTGATGCCGATCAGCCGGTTCCAGCCGTCGAGCGTGGTGTCGCTGGTCGATTTGCGGTTGATGATGCCGGCATTGTTGACGAGCACGTCGAGGCGGCCTTTCCAGCCGCGGGCCTCGTCGATGACCGCCGCCCAGTCTTCCGGGCTGGCGACGTCGAGATGCGCGAACCGCGCCTCGTGACCGTCTGCGGCGAGCGCATCGGCGAGGGCGGTTCCCTCGGAATCGAGCACGTCTGCGATCAGCACGGCGGCGCCGGCGCGGGCGAGCAGGCGGGCCTCCGCCTCGCCCTGGCCGCGGCTGCCGCCGGTGATGATGGCGAGGCGGCCGGAAAGATCGGTCATGGCGGCGGCGGTTGCGGGGGGCGCGATCACGGACGGGCCTCGATGGTGCGCTGGTTCTGGATGCCGAGCCCGTCGATGCCGAGGCGCATCGTCTGGCCGGGCCGGAGGAAGAGCGGCGGCTTGTGGCCGAGGCCGACGCCGGGCGGGGTGCCCGTGGCGATGATGTCGCCGGGCTGAAGCGTCATGAACCGCGAGATGTAGCTGACGAGGGTGGCCACGCCGAAGATCATGGTTCGCGTCGACCCGGTCTGGCGGCGGATGCCGTCGACATCGAGCCAGAGCGCGAGGTCCTGTGGATCGGCGATCTCGTCGCGGGTGACGAGCCACGGGCCGATCGGGCCGAAGGTGTCGTGGCTCTTGCCCTTGGTCCACTGCCCGCCGCGCTCGGACTGGAACGCCCGCTCGGAGACGTCGTTGATGAGGCAGTAGCCGGCGACATGGGCGAGCGCGTCGGCCTCGGCGACATATTTCGCCCGCGTGCCGATGACGACACCGAGCTCCACCTCCCAGTCCGTCTTCGCCGATCCCGCGGGAATCTCGACGTCGTCGAACGGGCCTGAGATGGCGCTCGTCGCCTTCATGAACAGGATCGGCTCCTCCGGCGGCGCCTTGCCGGTCTCGCGCGCGTGGTCGGCATAGTTGAGGCCGACGCATATGAACTTGCCGACCGCCCCGACGCAGGCGCCGATGCGCGGCTCGCCGGATACGACCGGCAGGCCCGACGGATCGACGGCGCGAAGCGCGGCGAGGCCAGCCTCGCCCAGCACCGCGCCGGCGATGTCGGGAACGATGCCGGACAGGTCGCGCAGGGTGCCGTCGTCATGGCGAAGGCCCGGCTTCTCGGCGCCGGGGGCGCCGTAGCGCAGCAGTTTCATCGCGTCGGTTCCTTCGCGGCTTCAGTAGAACTCGGGCGCCTTGCGCAGTGCCGCCCATTGCGGCCCGTCGTGACCGGCGACGACGAGGGCGTCCGTCTTCGCGGCGACCGCGCGCAGCTTGCGGACGGAGCGCACGGCATCGATCGCCGAATGCAGGGCGCCGGGCAGGGCGCGCTCCTCCCAGTGGTCCATGGTGTCGGCGGCATCGACGGCGAGCAGCACGTGCTGCCCCGCGGAGGTGCGCACCAGGATCGACTGATGGCCGCAGGTGTGGCCGGGCGAGCGGATCAGGATGATCGAGCCGTCGCCATAGAGGTCGTAGAAGTCGCCCCAGCTATCCTCGAGCAGCAGCCACGTCAGCGCCGGATTGTCGAAGTCCTTGCGGACATAGGCGAGAACGGCGAACCAGTCCGGCGCGAAGGCGTATTCGTATTCGGTGCGCTGCACGACGTGGGTCGCGTTCGGGAAGCGGCCCACCGCCCCGACATGGTCGAGGTGGAGATGCGACAGCACGACATAGCGCACGCTCTCGGGCGCGATGCCGGCGGCCTCGATCTGTGCGACGCAGCCCTGATCGGCGGTCATGACCGGCGTGAAGAACTCGGCGACCTTGCCCCAGTGGCCCATGGCGTCGGTGGCGCATTCGACCGGCGTTCCGCCGTCGATGACGACGTTGCCCTTCGGATGGGTGATCACGAAGAACGGGACGGGGATGTCGAGATCGGAATCCCCGCCCTGGTTCAGGTAGATGTCGTGATACTTGCACTTGAGAATGCCCGTATCGAACATGTAGAGGCGAACGTCGGTCATCTTTCCTCCCGCGTGTTTTCTTGGTCTCGGGCGGTCTTTTTGGGTCCCGCCCGGCTTTCTTGGTCTCAGGCGGGCGAATAGCCGACCAGGATCTCGTCGTCCACGTCCGGCAGGTTGACGACGATGTTGTCCGGCGTGCGGGCCGTGAGCCAGACGAGTTCCTCGGTCGTGCTCATGTTCACCTCGACATGCGGCATGAACGGCGGCACGAACACGAAGTCGCCTTCGGTCATGTCGATGAACTCGCCATAGTTCTCGCCGTAATAGATGCGGCCGTGGCCCTTGAGCACGTAGCCGCCGGTCTCGGCCGCGCCGTGATGATGCGGGAACGAGCGGTAGCCCGGCTCGTTGGAGACGCGGCCGAACCAGATCTTCGTGGCCGGCGTATGCTGCGGGCTGACGCCGGAGACGCGAACCGCGCCGCCCGACTGCCCGGTTCCCGTGTGCTCCTTGCCCGCGCGGGTGACGACGGGCACGACTTTCTCCGACATGATCTTGCTCCCTGTGGGACGGCGCCGCGCGCCGGCCTTCACTTGATGAAGAGATATTTCTTGCGGTCGATGGTGGAGGCGACCGCGAGGATGATGACGAGGCCCTTCACGACCTCCTGGGTGAAGCTCGACACCTCGGTCACGTCCATGCCGTTCGAGAGGATGGCGATGACGAGCACGCCGAGGATGGTGCGCTGGGGGCCGCCGATGCCGCCCGAGAGCGCGGTGCCGCCCATGACAATGGCCGCGATGGAATCGAGCAGCATGTTGGCGCCGGCGGCCGGCGTTCCTGCGCCGACCTGTGCGGTGAGCAGCACCCCGGCAAGCCCGCAGAGCCCGCCCGACAGCATGAAGGCGTAGACCTTGTAGCGGTTGACGGGCACGCCGGTGTTGGCTGCCACGACCTCGCCGCCGCCGATGGCGTAGAGATAGCGGCCGAGCACGGTCTTGAACGCGACGAAGCTCAGCACCGCGGCCGTCAGAAGCGCGATCAGGATGATGTTCGGCAGCCCGGGAACGAGTTCGGAGTTCACGAACTCGCTCAGGCTCTGGTCCATGAACATGATCGACGAGCCGCCGCAGATCATGTTGGCAATGCCGGACAGCACCGAGAGCATGCCGAGCGTGACGAGGAACGAGGGCACCTTGAGCGCGATCAGCGTGAGCCCGTTGACGAGGCCGACGGCGATGCCGATCCCGATGCCGGCGGCGATCGCGACAGCCGGCCCGAACGGGTCGATGGCGAGCGCGGTGACGATGCCGGCGAGCGTCACGATCGAGCCGACCGAAAGGTCGATGGAGCCGATCATGATCACCATCGTGCCGGCGAGGGCGACGAGCAGCAGCACCGACGACTGCCGGCCGATGTTCATGGCATTGTCGAAGGTCGCGAAATAGGGGTTCTGCACCGCGAAGAACACGATGAGCGCCAGGATCACCAGAAGCGGGTAGAGCGAGACCGCATGCCTCGCGAGGAAGGTTTGCATGGTGTTGGCGCCTGATGCCGTGTGGGGGACGGTTGAGGACATGCGAGGCTCCGGTTCGGCCTTCAGACCATGTTGGTGACGACGGCCGTTTCAGACGGCTTGCCGTCGGCCGGGGCGGGGACCTCGGCGGAGATCGCGCCGCCGCGGAACGTGACGATCCGGTTCGAGAGGCCGATGATCTCGGGCAGGTTGTCGGAGATCAGCACGATGGCGACGCCCTCCCGGGCGAGACTGCGCAGGAGGGTGTAGATCTCCTCCTTCGCGCCGACATCGAGGCCGCGGCCGGGATCGTCGAGCACGAAGACGCGGACGCCGCGCGCCAGCCACTTCGCGAACACCACCTTCTGGGCATTGCCGCCGGAGAGATTGCGGATCTGCTGGCCTCGTCCGGCGGTCTTGATGCGCAGGCGCCCGATCCAGCGGTCGGTCGTCTCCGCCTGCCGGCGCGCCGAGAGCATGGGCAACCGCGGCAGGCGAAAGGTCCTGATGCTCGGCAGCACGAGGTTCGACTGCACGGAGTGCATGCCGATCACGCCGGCGAGGTTGCGCTCGGCCGGCACGGAGCCGATATCGGCCGCGAGCGCCGCCGCGCGCGAGCCCGGCGCGAGCGGCCGGCCGTGGACGCGGATGTCGCCGCGGCTCGGCCTGAGCGCGCCGGTGATGACGTGGCCGAGCGTCGTCTTGCCCGAGCCGAGCACGCCGGCGACGCCGACGATCTCGCCCGCCCGCACCGAGAGCGAGACGGAACGAAGCTGCCCGGGCACCTCGATGCCGGCGAGTTCGAGCACCACGTCGCCGGGCGTGTCGCGCTGCTCGTGCTCCTTGTAGTAGCCGGCCGAGCGCGGCCGCCCGACGATGGCCTCGTGCAGCAGGTCGGCGGTGGCCTCGCCGATCGACCAATGGCCGCTGACGCGGCCGTCCTTGAGCGTCGTGACCGCATCGCAGACGGCGAACACGTCCGCGAGGCGGTGCGAGACGAGAACGATCGACGCCTTGCCGCGCCAGCGGCGGATCGAATCGAACAGGATCTCCGTCTCGCGATCGGAGAGCGCGCTGGTCGGCTCGTCGAGAAGCACGATCGGCTCGACCGGGTAGAGATGCCCGAGGGCGAAGGCCTTCGCGATCTCGACGAGCTGGCGCTCGCCGAAGGTCAGCGTGCCGGTCACCGCCTGCGGGTCGATGGCGATGCCGAGTTCGTCGAGCACGCGGCGTGCGAACCGCCGCATCGCGCCCGCGCCGAGAACGCCCGCGCGGGTGAACTGGCGCTCGCGGCCGAGCAGCATGTTCTCGTAGACGCGGAGATTGGCAACCAGCCCCTGTTCCTGGAACACGGTCGCGATGCCCGCGCGCGCCGCCTCCGCGGGGCTGCCGAGATGGACCGCGCGGCCATTGACGAGCAACTGCCCGTCCGTGGGTCGCGCGGTGCCGTTGATGACGGAAATCAGCGTCGACTTGCCGGCGCCGTTCTCCCCCACCAGCCCCAGCACGCCGTGACGGGGCAGAACGAGGTCGACGCCGTCGAGCGCCGTCACCGGGCCGTAGCGTTTGGTGACGGCTTTCAGTTCAAGGGCAGGGGGAGAGATGGTCATCGCCGGGACGCGTCAGGCCTTGACCGGGCCGGTCTTGTAGTGCGCCGCATAGAGGGCGTCGACCTTGGAGAATTCGCCGCGTTCCGCCGCGCCCTTGTAGATCGGGTTGAGGCGGTCCTTGCCGTCGGGGAAGGGGCCCCAATAGATGTCGGGGTCTATCGCGGTGATCTTGTTCTGGGGATCCCAGGTCTCCGGATTGAGCGCGCGGCTCATCAGCGCCCAGTCGAACGGCTTCGAGCCCTTGCCGTAGATCGCTTCCTCGATCTTCGCCGCGTTCTCTGCCGTTGCCAGCGCCGAGCCGGTGAAGAGCAGCCGCTCGCCCAGCGTCGGCTTCCAGCCGTTCAGCGCATCGAAGGCGAGCACGGTGGTGAAGCCGGCGCCGTAGGGCGGCAGCGAGGTGTGGGTCGCCACCATCTGGCCGCCCTTGGCGACCTCCTTCAGGCCTTCCGGCAGGCCGTCGACGCCCGACACCTTCACGTTGGTCAGCTTGCGCTCGCGCAGCACGCTGAGCACGCCGAGCGCCATGTTGTCGTTCTGGGCGAACACGGCCTTCATGTCCGGGTGGGCGGTGACCATCGACAGCATGACCTTGCGGGCCTGCTCGCGGTCCCAGTTGGCGCGCAGGCCGCCGACGATCTGGATGCCTGGATATTCCTTGGCCGCCTGCATCAGGCCGAGCGTGCGGTAGGTGTCGGTCGGCGTCGCCATGCCGGCGATGTGGACGACCTTGCCCTCGCCGCCGATGCTTTCGAACAGGGCCTTGGCGACCTCGTAGGCGCCCTCGATCGAGTTCGGCGTCACGAACGAGACGTAGTAGTCGCCGACGTCCGGCGGGGTGAACCAGGCCGGCGATTCCCAGCTCGGCACATAGAAGATCTTGTTGTCCTCACAGAAGCGCGCGACCGTCGGCAGCGAGCCGGCCGGCTCGACGCAGCCGATCAGCATCCTGGCCTGGCTCGCCGGCAGGCTGCGCACCTGGGCGAGCTGCCGCGCCGTGTCGTTCTGATGGAACAGCTCCTGGGTTTCGAGCCCGAGCGCCTTGGCGGCCTCGTCGAAGGCGCGCGTCCACACCGCCCAGTAATCGTTGGCAGGCGTCGAGACCTGATTGGCGATCTTGCCGCGGACGATCTCCGCCGCCTCGGCCATGCGGGTGATCGCGGGCGTCATCGCCAGCGAGATGCCGGCGACGCCGGCCAGTTGCATGAACACGCGCCGGCTCAGGCCGGACGGCAGCGCGAGAGCCGTCGCAACGATGTTGCGTTCTTGATCGTCCATGGGTTTCCTCCCGTCATATTTCGACGAATTATTGTAATCCAATAAATTTGACGATTATCAATCTGTCAAGTGGGGGGTATGGGCGGCGGCTCAGCGCAGCCCTGTCGCCTCCCGGGCAGCTGGCGCACGCATCGCGGTCTCAGGCGGAAATTCACCGGATTCGTGTTGTTGTGGTGCAGCATTCCACCACAGGTCGCTCTGTCGTGCCCTTTGTGAACGGGCGCTTGACAATCCGATATTTCAATGAGTTCTCTCATTATGATAAATTGGAGGAAAATATGAAACAGCTTGACGGTCAGGTCGCGCTCATCACCGGCGCCGCTCATCCCGCGGGGATCGGATTTGCCATCGCGCGTGCCCTGCTCGCGGCCGGTGCGGCGGTGACGATCGTCGACCTCGGGCAGGACGCGTGCGAGGCGGCCGCCGACCGGCTTTCATCCGCGCTCGCCGGGGAGGGGACGGAACACGTCGCGCCGCTCGCGTTGGCCGCAGACGTGCGCGACCGCGACGCGCTGGAGCGGGTCGTGGCGGCGACGCTCGCCCGGTTCGGCCGGCTCGACATCCTCGTCAGCAATGCGGGCATCGCCCAGCCGCGCAAGGTGATGGACATCAGCGCCGACGACTGGTCGGCGACGCTCGACGTCAATCTGCGCGGGATGCTCAACCTCACCCAGGCCGCGCTGCCGCATCTCTCCGACGGAGGGCGGATCGTCGCCATCGCCTCGATCGCGGCGCAGCGCGGCGGCGGCCTGCTCGGTGGCCCGCATTATGCGGCTTCGAAGGGCGGCGTCCTCTCGCTGGCGAAGAGCATGGCGCGCGAGTTCGGCCCCCGCGGCATCCGCGTCAACTGCGTCAATCCCGGCGTGATCATCACCGGCATGAACGCCACCGCGTTCGACGAGGCGACCAAGCGGCGCCTGCTCGACCAGATTCCGCTCGGCCGCTTCGGCACGCCGAAGGACGTCGCCGATGTCTGCCTGTTCCTCGCGTCGCCGCAATCGGGGTACCTGACCGGTACCGCGATCGACATCAACGGCGGTATGCACATCCATTGACGGGGTGTCGCTTGACCATCGCCGCGCCGGGGCCCAACTCTTCAACGGTTCCGGCGCAGGGTCTTCTGATGGTTTGTCGAAGGAATAGCGGCTGATGGACAGCCTGAGCCGGATGATCGGGATCTTCGATCTCTTCGACGGGGACCGCACGGTCGTCACTGTCGAGGAGGTGGCGTCCGCGCTCGACTGCTCGGTCCCGACCGCCTACCGCTATCTGAAGACGCTGAGTTCGGCCGGTCTCATCGCGCCGGGCATCGAGGGCGGCTTCGGGCTCGGCGCCCGCATCATCCAGCTCGACCGGCAGATCCGCCTCAACGACCCTCTGCTGCACCGCGCCGGCGACGTGATGGACCGGCTGGTGCGCGAGGTGCACGGCAACCTCATGGTCTGCGCGTCCTACGGCAAGAACGTCGTCTGCATCGCGCAGGCCTGGCCCGACCGCACGGTGCTGACGAGCTACGACCGCGGACGGCCGATGCCGCTTTTGCGCGGCGCCGCCGGCAAGGCGATCCTCGCCCACCTGCCGGACCACCGCCTGCGCAGCCTGATGCTCGCCAATGCCGCCGAGATCGCCGCCGCCGGCCTCGGCCGCGACTGGGCGGAGTTCCGCAAGACGCTGAAGGCCATCCGCAAGCGCGGCTATTCCGTCAGCGTCGGCGAGGTGGACGAGCGCAACGCCGGCATCGCCGCGCCGATCCTGAGCCCGGAAAAGCGCGCCCTCGGGTGCCTCGTCCTCGTCGTGCCCCGCACGGAACTGAACGAGGCCACCATTCCCGAAATCGCCGCAAAACTCATCGCCGGCGCGCGCGACATCTCCGGCTGAAGCGCCTTCCGATCGTAACCCCATCCGATCGACAAAGATCACGCCCTCGACGATCCCTTGCGGACGCTGCCCGCCCCCCCGGCGGCGACGGTGCGCGGCACCCGGTGACGTGCCGGACGCCGCCCGTTCATCTCCCGGCAGGCCATCCGCGCAGGTGCCGGTAGCGGCGGGCGATAAGGGCGTCGATGGACAGGATGCCCGGTCCTCGGGCGATCACCATGAGGAAGCAGGTCGCCCACACGCCGTGGGTCGGCCAGGCATCGGGATAGACCAGCACTTCGATCACCAGCGTCATGCCCAGAAGCGCAGCGGCGGAAAGGCGGCTGGCGAGACCCAGAACCAGCAGAACCGGGAAGGCGTGCTCCGCAAAGGCCGCGAGATGGGCGGCGAGCCACGGATCGACCAGGGGCAGCCGATATTCCTCCCTGAACAAAGCGACCGCGCCATCGGTGACATGCCAGCCCTCCACCTTGGTCTGGCCGGATTGCCAGAACACGGCCGCCGGGAAGACGCGGGCGCACAAAGTGAGCAGCGACAGCGGGATCGCGTCGAGCCGGTCGCGCAGATGCAGCGCGATCGCGACGAGGCCGGGGTCGCGGGTGCGGGAGGACGACGCTTGGTGCGGGGTCGTCAGATCGGCGGTCACGGCAGGTCTCCTTCCGTGGGGTCGAGATGGATCGCCAGCCGCCCGCCGATCAGTTCGGCCAGCGCTGCGGTGAGGTCGAAATCCGGATCGTCGGCGCCGGCCGCCGCGGCGGCATCCGGGAGCGGATCGCCGCCGGCGAGGGCCAGGAGAAACGTCGCCGTGCTGGTCGGGAGGGGGCGGAGAACGACATCGAGGCCCGGCCGGTCGATCAGCACCGCCTGCGGTCTCCAACCGGTCACCTCCGCTTCCGCGCCGTTCGCCGCGGCGAGAATGTCCCACACCGGATGGGGCGAGCCGATCACGGTCACCGCCGGGTGCAGCCGGATGCGCAGCCGTTCGAGTGCCCCCGGCGGCAGCCCGGCGAAGGCTTCGCCTTGCAGCCGCGGCAGATCGGCGGCGTGATAGGCGCGGGTTCTGGCCGCCTCGATGCGGGCGATATCGGCCAGATAGGGCAATTCGGCCGCCGGCCCGAAGCTGGCGAGGAAGCCGGGCAGGGCGTCGCCGAACTGCGCCAGCAGCGGCGAGGCGGGTGGATGGCGGCGAATGAAATCGCGTGCGGTCGCGCGGAAGAACTCCTCTCCCACCAGGGCGCGCACCGCCGGGAAGCGGGTCTCCAGCGCGCGGATCAGGCCGACGGCGACATTGTTGCGATAAACGGCGAAGCGGCGTTCCGAGGGGCCAGCGAGACCGTCCGGCAGACGGCGGTCCGGCGCGGTCAGCCCGGCGGCGAACGTCGCGAGCCCGGTCATCGATCGCGCCCCATCATCGCTTGAGCCCGTCTGGGTCGAAGCCCGGGTCATGCTTCAGGCCGCCCGGCTGCGGGAATGACGGGCGAGCACGGCGCCGGCGCGCGCGACCTCGGCGCTCAGAACCGGCCACTCCGGCACGTCGTTGTCCCATTCGATCAGGCTCGGAAGCGGGCCGGTACGGCCGATCACCTCCTCGAACAGCGCCCACACCGGATCGGCGACAGGGCTGCCGTGGGCGTCGATGAGGAGCGGCGCGCCGGTCTCGTCCGTGTCGGAATCATGGCCGCCGAGGTGGAGCTCGCCGACCGCCTCGAAGGGGAAATCCGCCAGGTAGGCGCGCGGATCCGTGTCGTGATTCACCGCCGAGACGAAGACGTTGTTGATGTCGAGCAGCAGGCCGCAGCCCGTGCCGGCCACCAGCGCGCCGAGGAATTCGACCTCATCAATGGTGCTTTCCTCGAAGCGCAGATAGGTCGACGGGTTCTCCAGCAGCATGCGGCGGCCGAGCGTGTCCTGCACCCGGCGGATGTGATCGCCGACCCTCGCCAGTGTCCCGGGAGTATAGGGCAGCGGCAGGAGGTCGTTGAAGAAGGCGCCGTCGTGGGTCGACCACGCCAGGTGCTCCGAGAAGCTCTCCGGCCTGTAGCGGTCGATCAGTCTCCGCAACCGGGCGAGGTGGGCCGTGTCGAGCGGTCCTTCGCCGCCGATGGACAGGCCGACGCCGTGGACGGACAGCGCGAAACGCTCGCGAAGCGCGCCGAGTTGGGCATGGGGCCGGCCGCCGTCGCCCATATAGTTCTCGGCATGGATCTCGACGAAGGCGGGCGGGTTCGCCGCATCCGCGAGGATGGCGTCGAAATGCGCTGGCTTGAAGCCGACGCCGGGGCCGGCGGGGAGCGACATGGGCATGAGATCCTCCATGGAAGCGGGAGGGCACCCGTGCGGCGCCCTCCACCGGAAATGACGGCCCGGTTCCGCTGCGGCCGGAGCGCGCCCCTCACTTGGCGCGGCTCACATGGCGCGGCTCACATGGCGCGCCTCACGTGGCGCTCCTCACATGGGCTGAAGGTGGCCCATGCCCTTCGGGGTCTTGATGGTCTCACAGGTTCCCTTGGCGACGTACTTCCAGGCCTTGGCGTCGTAGTCGACCTTGGAGGTTCCGGCGCACGTGGTGCCGGCACCGGCGGCGCAATCGTTCTGGCCGGCCATCGCGACGCCGTAGCACTTGTCCATGGTCGGCTGCGGCGCGACCGGGCCGGCGGCGGCGCTGGCGACCATGCCGAGGGCGGCGACGAGCGAGCCGGCGAGGGTGGCGACCGCGAGGGTGGTCTTGCTGGTGGTCGTGGTCATGGAGAACGTCCTCTCTGAAGGGGCTGATCGGCGTCGACGGCGGGTGTGCCCAACCGACGCCACCTCCTTCTTCGGAAGCGTCTGCCGCCGTGTTAGGGTGGCCTGCGACAAAATCTGGGGCCGTCAAAAAAATGTCTTTCGGTTGTTGCGCGGCATAACATTCGGCCCCCGACCGGCGAACTGACCCTCGGGATGATGTTAATGACCGATCGGGAGCGGCGCTGGGCCGGGTTGATGCAGGCTGCGCTCGCCGGCGACGGCGCGGCCTACGAACGGCTTTTGCGCGAAATCGCGCCGGCGATCCGTGTCGTGGTGCAGCGCCGTCTGACGCGTATCGGTGCGCCGGCCGCCGAGTGCGAGGACATCGTGCAGGAGACGCTGCTCGCGCTTCACCTGAAGCGGCAGAGCTGGCGGACGGGCGATCCGCTGGGGCCATGGCTCTGGACCATCGCGCGCAACAAGATGGTCGACCATCTGCGCCGGCGCGGACGGCGCGTCGAGGTGCCGGTGGAGGATTTCGCCGACGTTCTGGCCGCACCGGAGGAGCGCCCGGGCACCGAAGCGGCTGATGTCGAGAGGCATCTCGCCCAGTTGCCCGAGAAGCAGCGGGACGTGCTGCGTTCCATCGCCGTCGACGGGAGTTCCATCGGCGAGACCGCCGAGCGCATGAAGATGACGCCCGGTGCCGTGCGCGGTGCCTTGCACCGCGCCTTTTCCAGCCTTTCGGCGCGGCTGAGGACGGACGGATGAAGGACGGGAAGGCGTGAAGACGGACGATCTGATACGCGGCCTTGCGGCGGACGTGCGACCGACGCGCGGACTGGGGGTGGGGCTTGCCCTCGCGCTGGCCGCCGGGCTCGCCGGCGCGCTGGTGCTGTTCGCTCTCGTTCTGTCGCCGCGCCATGGCATGCCGGCGCTGCTCGCCGAACCGCGCATCCTGCTGAAGTTCGCCGTCACCCTTTCGCTGGCCGTCGCCGCCGGCTGGACCGCCCTGCGCCTGGTGCGGCCGGGCTCGAAAGCGGCCGGCCCGGCGCGGCTGCTGGCTTTGCCCGCGGCGCTTCTGGCTCTCGGCGTGGCGGCCGAGATGGTCGTGACCCCCGAAGCGGACTGGATGCCCGGCCTCGTCGGGCATTACGCCGTTTATTGCGTGATGCTGGTGCCGGTGATGTCGGCCCCGGTGCTGGGCGCTGTCCTGCTGGCGCTGCGGCGCGGCGCCCCGTCCCGCCCGGCACTCGCCGGCGCGGTCGCGGGGCTGATGGCCGGCGGGCTCGGCGCAGCGCTCTATGCCTTCCACTGCATCGACGATTCGCCGCTCTTCATGCTGACCTGGTATGGCATCGCCATCGGCATCGTCACCGCGGCCGGCGCGGTCATCGGACGGCGCGTGCTCGCCTGGTGATCACCAGTCCCCTGCGCCCTCTGCGCGGGGGGCGCGGCCGCGGCACTCCTGGACCGGATCATTGCCGCCGCCCGCGCTCGTCGCCTCCGGCGGCTCAGCCTCGAAACCCGGGGCGGCCCGGCCTTCGAACCGGCGCTCGCACTCGACCGGCGCTACGGCTTTCGCGACGGCCCGCCTTTTTCCGATTACGAGGCCTCCGGCTTCAACCGGTTCCTCCACCTCGACCTCGGGTCAAGCGGGCGGAGCAGGGCGCTCCGCAGCCGGCCCCGATTGCGTTTGCCCCGCCGCGAGGCCTTCCCCCCACTCCATGTTCGCGTCTCCACGCCCGGCCGCCGCCTTTCCGAAGACGGCGATCGCCGTGCGTTCGCGTCGGCTCAGAAAATGTTCCCGTCGAGGCACCGGACCTATTGCCTAGACAATAAAGTGCGGGTAGCACTTTATTGTCTAGTCAAAAGAGCCATTCCTTCCGGCCGCCAGACAAGGGAACGATCGATGCACACGACCAGGCGTACCATTCTCAAGGGAATGGCCGGTCTTCCGGCCCTTTTCGCGGGACTTTCCCCCCTCGCCGCGCTGGCCCAGGCGGGCGGCGGCGATACCTTGCGCGTCGCGGCCGGAAAGCCGGCGGGCGACCTGGACCCGCACAAGTACAAAGGCCTGTGGGCCATCCAGGATCTGATCTTCGAGCCGCTGATCCGATACGGCCACGGCGGCAAGATGGAGCCGGCACTCGCCACCGACTGGCAGGTTGAGAACGCGGGCAAACTGTTTCGCGTGCATCTGCGCAAGGACGTCACGTTCCAGGACGGCACGCCTTGGGACGCGGCGGCGATGACGTGGAACCTCGATCGCTGGATCGGCAAGGACAGCGCCAGCTGGATGAACGCCTCGCGGCTGTTCTCCAACTACAAGGTGCTCGATGACCACACCGTCGAAATCAACTTCAAGGAGCCGGTGCTAGGGCTTCTGAACGAGTTCGCCTATGTGCGCCCCGTGCGCTTCCTCAGCCCGAAATCGGTCGGCGCGGACGGCGCTTATGCGAAGCCGGTTGGCACCGGCGCATGGATCGAAGCGAGCGCGGACAATGACGGCAGCACCTTTACCCGCTTCGATGGCTACTGGGGCGACAAGCCGGGCTTCAGCCGCATCGAGGTGAAGGTTCTGCCCGAATCCCGCAGCCGCATGGCGGCGCTGCGCGCGGGCGAGATCGACCTCATGGGCGGAGACTTCCTGGCGCCGATCAAGGCGACGGAAGCGAAGACGCTGGAAAAGGCCGGGATCCCCGTGGCGGTCGAACTGGGCACGACCACGGTGGTCATCGGCTTCAATCCGCAGCGCAATCCGGCGCTGGAGGACCTCGCCGTCCGCCAGGCGATGAATATCGGCTTCGACCGGCAGGCGATCGCGAAGGTGCTCTATCAGGGCCTCGCCGAACCGGCCGGCAACCTGTTTCCCGCGAGCGTGCCGCTTGCCGGAACGCGCTTTCCCGTCCCGGCGCGCGACGTCGAGGCGGCGAAAAAGCTGCTGGAAGAGGCCGGCTGGGTGGGCGCGCCGATCCGCGAGAAGGACGGCAAGCCGCTGAAGCTCGAGATGGTGGTGAGCGAGGAGCAAATCGCGGGGTCGCGCTCGCTGGCTGAAATTCTGCAGGCCCAGCTTGGAGAGGTGGGCATCGGCATCACCATCCGCTCGGTCGACCATGCCTCCCGCCATTCCGACATCCCGGCGCGCGTGTTCGATCTCGCGCTGTTCACCACTTTCGGCGCTCCCTACGAGCCGTTCGGCACCATCGTCGGCCTTCTCCTGTCCACTTATGACAACGGCGTCGACGGCAAGCTGGTGATCGATCCGCAGAAGCTCGATCCGCTGGTGCTCGCCGCAACCAACGCGCCGGAGGACGAGGTCGGCGCTGCGCTTCAGGCGATCTACGACCAGATGCACGCCGACGTTTCCATGCTGCCGCTGTTCTACAGCCCGGCGATCTGGGCGCACACCGCGCGCGTGAAGGGCTTCGAGGTCCCGGCCACCGAATACGACCTGCCTTATCGCGGCATCACGCTCGAGTCCTGAGGCTGGTCATGTCGACGCTGATCGCGATCCGCCTGCGCAATGCGGCGGTGCTGCTCGTCCTGGCGACGATGCTCTGCTTTGCGCTGGTGGTGTCCGCCCCGGGCAATGTCGCCGTGCTCATCGCAGAGCTTCGCACGCCCAAGGCGACGTTCGAGCAGATCAAGGTGGTCGAGGAGGAACTCGGCCTCAACCAGCCGCTGCTCGTGCGCTACGGCAGCTGGCTGAACGGCGTGCTGCACGGCAATCTCGGCGTCTCCTACAAGACGGGCGACGCCATCGGGCCGGCTCTCGCCAGCCGGCTGCCCGTCACGCTCACGCTGGTCGTCGGTGGCGCGGCGTTTGCGATGCTGCTGAGCTTCACGCTCGGATTCGCGGGGGCGCTCTGGCCGGGGCGCCTCGGCGATGCACTCAGCCGCGTCGTCGCGCTCCTCGGCGCGTCCATGCCGTCCTTCTTCGTCGGCGCGCTGCTGATCTATGCGCTGGCGGTGGAACTGGGCCTGTTCCCGACCTTCGGGAGCGCCGGGCTGTCGAGCTGGGTGCTGCCCTGGATGACCATCGGCCTGCTGCCCGCGGCCGTGCTCAGCCGGGTGGTTCGCGTGGGGTTGGAGGAGGCGATGGCACGGCCCTTCGCGCTCACCGCCTCCGCGAAGGGACTGTCGCGCCGCGCCATCCTGTTCCGCCACGCGCTGCCCAACATCGCGCCGACCTACATCAACGCGCTCGGTGCCCAGGGTGGAGCCATGGTGGTCGGAGCGGTGGTGGTGGAGCCGCTTTTCGCCCTGAAGGGCATCGCCGATCTTTTCCTGCAGGGCGTGCTGTTCCGAGATTTCATGGTGGTGCAGGCGTGTCTGCTGGTCTTCCTCACCTCCTTCGTCCTCCTCAACCTTCTGGTCGACATCGGCATGATGTTCACCGACCCGAAGCTGCGCCGGCAGGGAGCGAACGCATGAGACGGCTCCGCGATCTGCTTCACGTCCTCTCCGGGCTGCCGAAGCTCGCCTTCGTCGCCGTCGGGCTGTTCGTGCTGCTCGGTTTGTTCGCGCCGTGGCTCGCGCCCTACGACCCGAACGCGCAGGATCTTCTTGCCGCCCACGCCGACCCGTCCTGGCAGCACTGGCTCGGCACAGACCACCTTGGGCGGGACACGCTTTCCCGCCTCATCGTCTCGGCGCGCACCTCGCTGGTCGGCATGAGCCTGGTGCTGCTGATCGCCCTGTCGGTCGGCATCACCATCGGCACCGTCGCCGGATATCGCCGCGGCTGGGTCGAGGAGGTGCTGATGCGCGTGGTCGATGTCGGCCTGGCGATGCCGAGCCTGATCGTCGCGCTCGCCGTGATCGGAATCTTCGGCACCGGCTACTGGAACATGATCCTCGCGCTGGCGCTGGCCTGGTGGCCGGGCAGCGCCCGCATCAGCCGCGCGGTGGCAGTCGGGGTGATGAACCGGCCGCATATCGAATCGCTGCGCGTGCTCGGCGCCAGTCCGGCGCGGATCTATTTCCACCATCTGCTGCCGTCCACCATCGGCGCGGTGCTGGTCTACGCCACGGCGGATGCCGGCGCGGTGGCGCTGTCCATCGCCACGCTCAGCTTCCTCGGCCTCGGCATCCAGCCTCCGACGCCGGAATGGGGGCAGATGCTGGTCGATGCCCTGCCTTATCTCGAAAGCGCGCCGTGGCAGGTGATCCTGCCGGGCCTCGTGCTGACCCTGGTGGTGATCGGCTTCAACCTGCTCGGCGAATCCATCGCCTTGAACCGCGTGCCGACGCCGCTACCCCGCGGCGTCCTGCTCAAGCGCCGGGCGCTTGCCGCCGGCTGGCGAAAGGCTGCGCCATGACTGTCTGCGACGTGCTCAAGGTCAGCAATCTCTCGATAGACCTCTACACCACCCGCGCCGCGCTGCGGCCGGTCGACGGCGTCAGCTATTCCGTCGCCGCCGGCGAAACCCTGGCGATCGTCGGCGAGAGCGGGTCCGGCAAGACCGTGTTGAATTTCGCCCCGCTCGGCCTGATGCCGACCGGTGTCGTCACCGATCTCTCGGGTTCGATCCTGTTCGCCGGGCGCGAACTGGTCGGCCTCGCGGAACCGGACATGCGACGCATTCGCGGCGGCGGCATCGGCACCATCTTTCAGGATCCGATGAGCGCGCTCAATCCGGCGCTGCGCATCGGCCGGCAGATCGCCGAGGTGGCGGAGCTGCATCTCGGCATGAGTGCCGCGCAGGCGGAGGCCCGCGCGCTCGATCTCCTCAAGCTCGTCCGCATGTCGGACCCGGAAGCGCGGCTGCGGCAATATCCGCACGAACTCTCCGGCGGTCTCCGGCAACGCGCGATGATCGCCATCGCCATTGCCGCGGAACCGAAGCTGCTGATCGCCGACGAGCCGACGACTGCGCTGGACGTGACGGTGCAGGCACAGATCATCGGCCTTCTGAAGGACCTCCAGCGCCGGCTCAACACCGCGATCGTGCTCATCACCCACGACATGGGCGTGGTGGCCAGCATCGCCTCCCGGGTGGCGGTCATGTATGCGGGCCGCCTCGCCGAGTACGGCTCCGTCGAGCAGGTGCTTCTGACACCGCGCCATCCCTATACCCGGGGGCTGATCGCAGCCCTGCCGAGCGCGGAGGATGCGCCCGGCGCCCTGTTCCGCGGTCTTCCGGGCACGCCGCCCGTGCTCGGGGCGCCGCTGTCGGCCTGTGCCTTCGCGCCGCGCTGCTCCCAGGCGATCGATGTCTGCGCCCGCCAACTCCCCGCGCTGCAGGCCGCGGAGCACGCCAGCGCCGTCGCATGCCACGTCGTCAACGCGATCAATCCCAAGGAGCGGGTCTATGCGTGAGGCCGGAGACCTTCTGCGGGTCGAGAACCTCGTCACCCGCTTCAAGAGCGTCGAGCGCGGCAAATGGGTGACCGCGGTCGACGACGTCTCGATCCGTCTGGCGCCGGGCGAGATGGTCGGCCTCGTCGGCGAATCCGGCTGCGGAAAGTCCACGCTCGGCCGGTCGATCGTCGGCCTCGAGCGCCCGCAATCCGGCCGCATCGTGCTCGACGGCGTCGACCTGTCGAGCCTGCGCGGGCGCGCGCTGCGGGAACGGCGCCGCGCGATCCAGTACGTGTTCCAAGATCCCTATGCCTCGCTCAACGATCGCCAGACCATCGGCGAAACCCTTGCCGAGGCGCTGACCATCATCGGCGTGAAGGATCGGGAGAAACAGCGCCGGCGCATCCACACGCTGCTGGATCAGGTCGGCCTGCCGGATGGGCTCGCCGAACGCTTCCCGCGCGAATTGTCCGGCGGGCAGCGCCAGCGGGTCGCCATCGCCCGCTCGCTCGCCGTGGAACCTCGCGTGCTGATCTGCGACGAGCCGGTGAGCGCGCTCGACCTTTCGGTGCGGGCGCAGGTGATGAACCTGTTCCTGGAACTGCATGGGAACCTCGGCGTCGCGTGCTTGTTCATCGCCCACGATCTCGCGCTGGTGCGGCAGGCCACCAGCCGGACCTATGTGATGTATCTCGGCAGGATCGTCGAGGACGCGGCCTCGGCCGAGCTCTACGCCCGTCCGAGCCATCCCTATACGCAGGCGCTGCTCGGCTCGATTCCGAGTGCCGATCCGCGCATCGAGGCGCACCGCGAGCCGCCGCCGATCTTCGGCGACATCCCCAGCCCCACCAATCCGCCCTCGGGGTGCCGGTTTCGCACCCGCTGCCCCCGCGCGACGGAGATTTGCGCCGCCAGCCCGCCACCGCCCGTCGAACTCGCGCCGGGTCATCACGCGCGCTGCGTGATCGCCGCTGAACTCCACACCCTCCACCGATCCGTACCGCACGGCCTGCCGATGCCGGCCTGAGCCCCCGGCTCGCCGCATCCTGCCTCCGGTCTCGAAGCACGGTCTCGAAGAAGGACGCCTTCCGTGACAGCAACGGCCACGCCGCCCCTGAACACCGCCCCCGACGACGAGGCCTACTGGCTCGCCATCCGCGACACCATGCAGCCGATGTACGTCAACACCCAGCTCGTCAACACCCGGCGCGGCGCAGCGCCCCGCACTGTGCGCGACCGGGTGCGTGAACTGGTCGACCTGTCGCTCGCCTACGAACTCGACGCGTACGAGCCGATGCGCGAGTTGAAGGAAAGCGGCTCGTCGCTCGCCATCCGAGGCCTGCTGGCCGGTTATTTCGGTGCCGATCCCGACGAGGTGGCGTTGACGCGCAACGCCATGGAGGGCATCGCGACGGTGCTGAACGGGGTCGCCCTCGAGCCGGGCGACGAGGTGCTGGCCACCCGGTTCTGCTACGATTCCAATCTCGCCATCATCCGCCAGCGTGCCCAGCGCGATGGCATCGTGCTGACGTTCGTCGACCTGCCGTTCGGCATCGCCAGCGACGAGGCGATCGTCGCCGCCTTCGCCCATGCCATCACCGGCCGTACACGCCTCGTCAGCCTGCCGCACGTCGTCGCCAACACCGGACTGGTGATGCCGGTGCGCGAGATCGCCGCGCTCGCCCGCTCCCGCGGTGCCTTCACGCTGGTCGACGGCGCCCACTCCGCGGGTCATATCGCGTTCCGGCTCGATGATCTCGGCTGCGACGCCTATGCGACCTGCCTTCACAAATGGATGTATGGCCCGCGCGGCACTGGCTTCCTGTATGTGAGGCGCGAGCGCATCGGCGATGTATGGCCTCTGTTCGCGAGCTGGTCAGGCAAGCCCGCCCACTCCATCGAGAAGTTCGAGGAAGTCGGCACGGTGTTCAAGGCGCTGCCGGCGTCCATACCCGAGGCCATTGCCTTCAACCGCGGCATCGGCCAGGCGGAGAAATCGGCGCGCCTGCGCTATCTGCGCAACCGGTGGGCCGTCCGCCTGCGCGCGCACGAGCGCATCCGCATGCTCACCGACATCGACGCCGATCCCGGCACCGGCTTCGGCGGCTTCATCATCGACGGGATGGAGAGCGAGGTGTTCGCCCGCATCCTGCGCGAGGAGTTCGATATCAACGTGCGCGCCTTCGCCATGGAAGAAGACCCGACGATGCGCGGCATCCATCTGTCGCCGGGCCTGAGCAACACGGTGGAGGAGGTGGACCGCTTCGTGGAGGCGACCTTCGCCATTCTCGCCCGCAGCCACAACGCGTTCATGCGGGCAGGATGACCAGGCCGGCGTCGAGCCGCGTCAGGCGGTCGACGCCGCTGTCGGTGATGACGAGCGTGTCCTCGTACATGATCCCGCCCCAGCCGGGCCGGTAATAGGGCGCCTCGATATTGATCACCATGCCCGGTTCCAGTGTCACCGGGTCCGCCGGGCCGAGGGTCGGGTATTCGTGGGAATCGACACCCAGTCCGTGGCCGACATGGTGGCGGCCGTAGCCCGGCAGGCCGGCCGCCCGCACCTCCTCGACCATGGCGCGGAAAAGCGCGTCGCTCGTCACTCCCGGCGCGACGCGCGCAAGCCCCGCGCGCTGCCCCGCGACGATCGCGGCATCGACAGCCCTGATCTCCGCCGCGGGCTCCCCGACGACGGCGCAGCGGGCGGTATCCGACCAGTAGCCCTGGAACGACCCGCCGATGTCGATGCGCAGGATATCCCCGGGTGCCAGCCGGCGCGGCGAGGCATGGGCGTCGGCGAAGGCCGCCCTCGGTCCGGACGTCACGGCGATGAAGCCGGGCCGGATGCCGGCGCGGATCATGTGCGCCGAGATGTCGGCAGCGAGATCGAGTTCGCTCACCCCGGTCCGCGCCTGCCCCAGGGCGGCGGCGAGCGCGTCTTCCGTTATTCGGGTCGCATGTCGCAGCAGCGCGATCTCGTCGGCGTCCTTGATGGCGCGTGCGCGGCGAAGCAGCGCGGCCGCCCGTGGGGCCGGCCACACGGCAACGCCGGCGGGAAGCCCGTGCGGGGGCACTCCCTCGAAAGCCACCGTCCTCCGTCCGCCGGCAAGGGCGTGGACGGCGGCGGCGAGCGCCTCCTCGAACGAGGCGAAAGCCTCGACCTCCGTCGCCGTCGTCGCTCGCGCCGCGGCATCGTCGAAGACGAAACGGCGATAACCGAAATAGCGCAGGCCGCGCCCGGCAACCTCCTGGGCGGCCCACAGATCGGCCGTCGGTCCGACCAGGATCCACGCCGCGGCGGAGAACACCACCGCCATCCTGTGGCCGGGGTCGGTGTCGTAGCCCATGCTGCGATATCCGCCGCAATAGACCACGTTCGGCGCCGAGGTGGCGACGACGAGGACGTCCTCGCCCGCCAGGTCCAGCACGCGCGCGCGGTGACGGGCGGCCAGCGCCGCAAGATCGATGTCGGGGCCGGCCGTCATGGTTCCAGCGGGTTGAATTCGCCGACGAATTCGTTGCAGTCCGCCGGGTAGACCAGCCGGACCGAGGTGACGGGCAACTCGTCCGCCCAGGTCTGGCGCAACGAGACGAGGAGCGGCGAGCCCACCGGGACGCCGAGCCGCTCGGCTTCTGCGGCACCCGCGGCCTCGGCGCGGATGGTGTGGCGCAGTCGCGTGCAGGGCAGGCGTGCCAGCAGCCACGTGTTCGGCATCTCCGCCTCGAAATCGGCCTCTGCGGCGTCGGGCGCCGCGGCGAGGTTGATGTAGCGCTCCTCCAGCACTTCCGGCGTGTCGAAGCCGCAATGGGCGGCGGTCAGCGCCAGCACCGGCGTGCCGGCATTGACCGCCGGCCAGAACGCCGTGGCCTTGCCGGCCACCAGCTCGCGCTTTCGCAGGACCTTGTAGCTGTAGGTGCGACCCTTGCCCTCGATATCCTGCCGGACGTCCAGAAAGCCGATCACCGCATGGGTCTCGGTGGTTCGGGCGACGCGCGTGCCCTGCTTGCGGCGGCGCTCCAGCAGGCCCGCTTCGGTCAGCTTGGAAAGCGCCTTGCTCACGGTGGCGCGGGTGGTGGAGAGGCTTTCCATGAGGCTGTGCTCGGAGGGCAGGCGATATCCCGCCGGCCAGCGGCCGCTTAGGATTTCCATCCGGACGGCGCGCTCGATCTGCTTGTAGAGCGGGCCCTGGCCATCGAGCGTGATGGTCGCATTGCCCGCGTCCTCTCCGGCTCCCATGGCGCCTCCTTCACGTCGACGATCACCGCGACGCTTGCCACAGAACGGCATGTATTGTCTAGGCAAATGCGGAGAGAGCGATCGGGCGGGTGCTTTCGTGCCTGCAAACGGGAAGGCGATGCAGCGGGCGCGTCTCGACAAAGGACCGCTGCCGCACGCCGCGGGCGCATCGCCGGCTTGCTGCGAATTCCGTCGAGGTGCGCCGGAATTCATATGCATTGAACAGGATGATGTCCTATATTGCAGGCAATCACGGGCATGCTTCTTTACGGAAACCAATGGGGGTTGGTTATGACAAGAAAAATAATGACTATACCAATGTCCCTGCAGAAAATGCTGGAAGAAGAAGCTAGGCAAAAAAACATTAGCATCGATAATCTTATTTTATCTATTCTAACCGATCATGTGAAATTGAATATTCACACCGTCTTCCAGGTCTCCACGTCCGGCGCGCTGGTCGCGGGGGTGTACGACAAGGAGGTCACGGTCGGAACGCTGCTCGAGCATGGTAATTTCGGGTTGGGCACCTTTGCCGGTCTCGATGGCGAGATGGTGGTGCTGGACGGGCACGTCTACCAGGCCCACGGCTCCGGAAAGGTGACCGAGGCAACCGGGGACGCGGGCGCGCCGTTCGCGGTGATCACCGAATTCACCCCCGACAGGTCGGGCACGGTCACCGCGGTCGGCAGCTTCGCCGATCTGGAGGCGCGCTGCGACGCCTTCCGCTCCTCCGACAACATCTTCTATGCGCTGCGCCTGCATGGCCAGTTCTCGCGCATCAAGACCCGCGCGGTGAACCCGCCCGCGCCCGGGGTCGCGCTCACGGAGGCGGCCAAGTCGCAGAGCGAGTTCGTTTTCGAGAATGTGTCCGGGACTCTCATCGGCATCTGGTCGCCGGCCTTTGCCAGCGAGTTCAGCGTCCAGGGCTACCACTTTCATTTCATTTCCGATGCCAGGGACCACGGCGGCCATGTGCTGGATGTGAAGGCGGACGCGCTCGACTTCCAGATCGAAGCACTGACCGATTATCACCTCATCCTTCCGGAAACCGAGGCCTACCTGAAGGCCAATCTCGGCAGGAACATCGCCGCCGAACTCGATGCCGCCGAACGCGGCCACTGAACCTGATCTCCGGGGAAAATCATGTCCGATGAAGAGAAAACGGCCCAGATCGGCGCCGATCTCGTGGTTCGCGCTCTGGAAGATCGCGGCGTAACGCATGTGTTCGGCATTCCAGGTGCGAAGATCGACGCGGTCTTCAATTCTCTGGTCTCCTCGAAGATCGAGACGGTCGTCTGCCGTCACGAGCAGAATGCGGCCTTCATCGCCGGCGGCATCGGCCGCATGACCGGCAAGGCCGGCGTTTGCATCGCGACCTCCGGTCCCGGCGTCTCCAATCTCGTCACCGGACTGGCCACCGCCAACAGCGAGGGCGACCCGCTCCTTGCGCTCGGCGGAGCTGTATCGGTCGCCGATGCGGACAAGCAGATCCATCAGTCGATGGATGCCGTCGCCATCCTGAAGCCGGTGACGAAATACGCGGTCAGTGTCGGCTCCACGGAGCAGATCGCGGAGGTCATGGCCAATGCCTTCCGGGCGGCCGAAGGCGGCCGCGCGGGTGCGAGCTATGTGAACCTGCCCATGGACGTGATGAAGGCGGCGGCGCCGCAGTCGCCCCTCGTGCTGCCCAGGTTCTCCGGCGCCGGCCCGGCCGCTCCGGCCGCCATCGAGGAGGCGGCGAACCTCATCAATGCGGCGGCCAACCCGGTCGTCCTGCTCGGCATGATGGCGAGCCGGCCGGACGCCGCCGCCGCGCTCGGGCCCTTCCTCACCCGGGGCAACCTTCCCGTCGTCGGCACCTTCCAGGCGGCCGGTGCCGTCGGGGCGTCCTTGTTCGAGAATTTCGGCGGCCGTGTCGGCCAGCTCGACAATCAGCCCGGCGACGAACTGCTCGATGCGTCGGATCTGATCATCACCGTCGGCTACGACCCGGTCGAATACTGGCCCCCGGAGTGGAACCGGGGAAAGACGCGGAAGATCGTTCATATCGACGTGCGGCCCTGCACGCTCGACGCCGACTATCAGCCCCATATCGAGCTCGTCGGCGACATCGCGCTGACGCTGCAGGCCCTGACGGCCGGCCTCGCGCGCGAGGGCAAGTCGGCCCTGTCGGCGGCGATGCTCCACAAGATCGACATGGAGCGGCGCCTTCTCGCCGAAGGGGCGGCCAGGCGGGGCGGCGTTCCTGTCCACCCGCTGCGTCTCGTGCATGACCTGCAGCAGTTTCTGACGGACGACGTGACCGTCTGCCTCGACATGGGTTCGTTCCACCTCTGGATCGCGCGCTACATGTACAGCTTCCGCCCGCGCCAGCTCCTGATCAGCAACGGACAGCAGACGCTCGGCGTCGCGCTGCCCTGGGGGATCGCGGCGTCTCTGGTGCGTCCGAGCGAGAAGGTCCTGTCCATCTCCGGCGACGGCGGGTTCCTGTTCTCGGCGATGGAACTCGAGACAGCGGTCCGCCTCGGCACGAATATCGTGCACATGGTCTGGATCGACGGCACCTACAACATGGTGAAGGTTCAGGAGGAGCTGAAATACGGGCGCGCCTCAGGCATCGCTTTCGGTCCGATCGATTACGTCAAATATGCCGAGGCTTTCGGCGCGAAGGGCGTGATGATCGAGAGCCCGGACGACATCCTGCCGGTTCTGAAGAAGGCCTTCGATACGCCGGGCCCGGTGATCATCGGCGTTCACGTCGACTACAGCGACAACGTCAAGCTGTTCGAGCAGGCGCGCGAGAACGCATTCCACTGAAGCCCGCTGCCTCCGAATACCCGTCGCCGCGTGTGTGGCGGGCACCCGGCGCGGCCTGAGCGGTCTCGACCCGGCGGACGACGGGGCTGACGCGTGCGGCGGATGAGGGCCTCGACCCGGCGCGAGCCGACGGGAAACCCTCCGCGTCCGGTGGTGCCCCGTCGGCCCCGCCAGCCGCGTTCGCCCCGCGCGCTCCCGGCCGCGCCCGGCGACGCCTCAGCCGGTCGGTTGCGGCCGGATTTGATGCGTTCGCCGAGCCGTTCAACGCGATCATCGGCCCCGATAAGCGCCGACCGCCATTCGGCCCCCCCTTAAGAGGGGTCTCTTTGGGGGGAAGCGGAGAGGCGGATTATCGGACCAAAGCAAGGGACAGCTGCCGTTCCAAGAAACGGTCGAGTCTTGGGAAAGTCGGTAACGAGCCGACGTTGCACGCGAGGGATTTCCCGGCCCTGCGGAGGCAGCATAAGGATCGATCGGATCGACAGGGGGGTGGGGAGGCGTGATGATCTTTCTACAAGCAGCACTGAATGGTGATCGCCAGCATGATGCCGTTCCGCGGACCCCCGATGCCATTGCCGCCGATGCGGAAGCGGCGGTGAGTGCCGGTGCTCAGTCAGTCCATGTTCATGCCTATGATGGGGCCGGACGGGAAACCTTGAACGCAGCCGAATGCGGTGCGGTGGTCGCAGCCGTCCGTGCGCGGTGCCCCGGCATCCCGATCTCGCTCACCACGTCGGCCAGCATCCTCTCCGACCCATGCCAGCGTCTGGCAACCGTGAAAGACTGGGCTGTCTTACCTGATCTCGTAACGGCCAATCAGGGTGAGGCAGGCATTGTCGAGCTGGCAGAATGGCTCCTCGCGCGCGGTGTGGAGATCGAAGCCGGATTGCTATGCCCGGACGATGCCCGCCGGTTCGTGGCTTCGTTATTACCCGACCGGTGCCGTCGCGTCCTGATCGAGCCCCTTGACCCTGATCCGGCTATCGGGTTGCGGGATGCTGCGGAGATGGAGGCAATCCTCGCCGACGCGGGTGTCACGCTCCCGCAGGTGCATCATGGCTTCGATGGGTCATGCTGGGCGGTGAACCGGCGCGCGCTGGAGCGGGGGCATGGTATCAGGACCGGCATGGAGGATGTGGTCATTCTTCCGGACGGGCAGCCGGCACGCAACAACGCCCATCTTGTCATGGTGGCGCGCTCTTTGATCGAATGCGTGGTGAGCGATTTCCGAAGAGGACTGCGTCCCGATCGGACACATGGAAATCGCATCGATCAAGCGCGGCTTTGCCTGACGCGACCGGAGCACGGCTGTGAATGCATCCGGCGATTCGGCATGCATTTGGCGCGATGCAGAGCTGCTGAGTTGGCAAATATACCCGCATAACAGGTAGCACACCGGTGCCACGACTGTGGCAAAAGTGCCCCCAGAAAAAGAAATTTCCGACACATTTCGCAATCTGAGCAGTCGTGCGCGATCGCGGTTGTCCGCCACCTCCCGCCGTCACAAACCGAAGACAATACGGGCTCTGACTCGATTGGTCTGACGAAGGCTGTCTTCCTTCGGGGCCGGCGGTCCAGGTGCCCGGCGAGTATGGCTACGGTGGGGACCGCACGCATGGAACGTCTTGGGTTTGAAAACGGCTCGCTTTCGTCCGCAAACACGGGTCTGCCGCCGTCGGCCAGCCCGATGGGCAAGAGCCGCAAAGCAAGGCGTATCGGCCACCATCGACTTCTCCTCACGTCGGCTCTCGTGCCAGTGCTCGCGGTGTCCGGTCTCGTCATCGGAGCGACACCGTCTCACGCGGACGGTGGCCGTGGTGGCCAGTACACGTCCGGTGGTCCGCCGATCAATGGCGGCGCCGGCGGCACCAGCAATGCCACGACAGCAGGCGGTGCTGGCGGAGACGGCACCTACGCTCCCTATTGGAGCGGCGGCGGCGGCGGCGGTGCCGGCGCCACGGGAGGTGCGGGTGGCAAGAGCGAGGGTGGAACCTCTGCGGCGGGCGGCGCTTCAGCAGGGCAGGACGGTGCGGACGCGCCCGACATGTCGAGCGGCAGCGGCGGCGGCGGCGGCGGCGGCGCGCACGGATATGTTGGATCGACCGCGCCCACTGCGGCAGTGCAAGGCGGAAAAGGCGGTGACGGCGGCAGCAGCTCGAGCAACGGCTCGGGCGGCGGCGGCGGTGCGGGCGGCTACGGCGCGGTCATCACCGGCTCGGGCCCTCTCACGATCCTTTACAACGTCGTCGGCGGCAACGGCGGCGCCGGCGGGTCGTCCAGCGGCAGCGGCTTCTCCGCGGGTGCAGGGGGACAGGGCGGTTACGGCATCCTGACCACCACGGCGACGACGCTGACGATCGGTTCCGGGGTCGTTGTCGTCGGCGGCAACGGCGTTGCCGGCGGCACCGGCGCCGGTGGCGGCGTCGGCATTGCCGGCTCGGATCTGAACCTTATTCTTCAGTCCGGCGCGATCGTCTCCGGTGGGGTCAGCAGTTCATCTGTCCAGGCCGATGCCATCCAGTTGACGGGCGGAACAAGCGTTCTTGAACTCGAGGGCAATGGCTCGATGTCGCTCTCGACGCCGAGCTACGCCTCCATCATCGGGAACGTGGTGGGCGCGACCGGAGGCGCCAGCAACACCCTCAAGTTCTCAGGATCCGGAGGCCTGTTTAACCTCGCGAATCTGGGGAACAACAATTCCACCTACAAGTTCCAGAATTTTACCGGCTACGATGTCAGCACCACCGGAACGTGGTCGTTCTACAACAACAGCCAGTCGGGCCTCCAGGTGCCTTGGGTTGTCAGTGCCGGCACGCTCCGCATCGGCCGCGACGGCGACTCCGCCTCATATACGATCCCGGGTACCGTGAGGGTCAAGAACGGCGGAACGCTGGCGGGGTCTCCGACGGGAAGTGCGGGCGGCGGCACCAACGGCTACGTTGTCGTCGAGTCGGGCGGCCACTTGAAAGCCACGCAATATGCGGGTTCCTACTCGATCAACGTCAACGGCGAACTCGCTCTCGCCTCGGGAGCGATCCTCGACGTTACCCTTGGCGCACCCAACAACACCTACGCCATCTTCAACACCACCAGCAATCTCACGCTCAACGGCACGCTGAACGTGTCGAGCGGCACGTCTTTCGGCGTCGGTGATTATCTCATCATCGGCTACTCCGGCGTCCTGTCCGGCTCCGGTCTCGTCGTAGGCTCGATGCCGTCGGGTTACGACGCCACCATCAGCACCATGACGGCGAACAAGGTGCTGCTCACGGTCACCGTTGCGCAGCCGCTCTATTGGAACGGCACGACGACCTCGGGGTCCGGTCCGGTGGCCGGTGGCGACGGCACCTGGACGGCTTCGCAATCGCAGCTCAACTGGACAAATGCGGCAGGTACCAGCCACGTCGCATCGAACAGCAGCAAGGTGGCGGCATTTGCCGGTACCGCTGGGACGGTGACGGTCGACACGACCAACGGAGCAGTCGGCGCGACGGGCCTGACGTTCATCTCGTCTGGATATGTCGTTGCCGGTGACGACTTGACCCTGGCGAACGGTTCGGCGACGCCGGCGGTGAATGTCGACGGTGCGGGCACGACGGCGACGATTTCTTCGTCGATTTCGGGTTCGGACGGTCTTGAGAAGACGGGAGCCGGCACGCTGGTTCTGTCGGGTGCGAACACATACACCGGGGGCACGACGGTTACCGATGGCACGCTGCAGCTGGGCGATGCGACGGGCGTCGGGTCGGTTGTCGGGAATATCGTCGACAACGCGGCGCTGGTGTTCGCCAATCCGACCGCCCAGACCTTTGCGGGCGTGGTGTCGGGTTCGGGCACGGTGACGAAGCAGGGCGCTGGCACGCTGACGCTGACGGCGAACAACACCTACACCGGCACGACGACGATCTCGGCGGGCACCCTGCAGATCCGTGACGGCGGCTCCACGGGATCGGTGGCGGGTGCCATCGTCAACAACGCCGCGCTGGTTCTGAAC
>NZ_FRXO01000017.1 GCF_900148505.1 Pseudoxanthobacter soli DSM 19599
CGATCGAGATCGTCCCCGTCTCCAGGTTCGTGCCACCCGTGTAGGTGTTGTTGCCGCTCAAGGTGAGCGTGCCGCTGCCCGTCTTCGTCAGAACGCCGATGCCGGACACCACACCCGCATAGGTCCCGTCCGCCGTCTGGTCGAACAGCAGCGTCGCGTTGTTGGTGATGTCGCCCTGCAGGCTCGTCGTGTCGCCCGCGAGCGTGCCCCCGGTGATGATCGTCCCGCCCGTATAGGTGTTCGCTCCCGTCAGCGTCAGCGTGCCGGAGCCAGACTTCGTCAGCGTGCCAGAACCCGAGATCACCGCGGAGTAGGTGCTGTCCGTCGCCTGATCGATCGCAAGCGTGCTGTTGTTGACGATCGTGGCGTCGCCGAGGCTCGCCACCGACGCCTGCAGCGTGCCCGCCGACACCGTGATCATGCCGCTATAGCTGTTCGCTCCCGTCAGAACGAGCGTACCCGCGCCGGACTTCGTCAGACCGCCGCTCCCCGACACGGCGCCCGACAGCGTCAGCGTGTTCGACGAATCAACCGACACCCCGCTCGCCGCAGACACAGCGACATTGCGCGCCGAAGAGAACGTCCCCGTCGCGGACAGCGTGCCGCCCGACAGCGTCACACCCCCGCTCGCGCCCAGATTGTTGTCCGCAGACACCGACAACGTGCCGCCGGACACCGTCGTCCCGCCCGTGTACGTGTTCGCGCCCGACAGAACCTGCGTCCCGCCGGACAGCGTCAGCGAGCCGGTGCCGCCGATCACACCCTCGAAGGAGTTCGCCGCAGCCGTCAGCGTCAGACCCTTGCTACCCAGCGTCACCGTGCCGGCGCCGGTGAGGCTCTTGATCGACGCGCCCGCCGTCGCCCCGCTGATGTCGAACGTCCCGCTCACCGCCACCAAGCTCGAAGCCGCGATCGAACCCGTCCCGGACAACGCCAGCGTCGCACCAGACGAGACCGCTGTCGAACTGGTGTACGTGTTCGCGCCGGACAGCGTCTCGCTGCCCCCGACCACTACCAGCGAGCCCGTGCCGCCGATCACGCCGGAGAACGTGCCCGTCGCAGCCGTCAGCAGCAGCGTCTGGGGCCCCAGCGTCACCGAGCCCGAGCCTGAGAGGCTCGCGATCCACACCCCCCTCGTCATCCCGCTGATGTCGAACGTGCCCGTCGCCGTCACCATGCTCGACGACTCGATCGCACCCGTTCCGGAGAGCGCAAGCGTCGCGCCAGACGAGATCGTGGTCGAGCCGGTGTATGTGCTCACACCCGACAGAACCTGCGTCCCGCCGGACACCGTCACCGAGCCCGTGCCGTCGATCGCGCCCGAGAACGTGCCCGTGGCAGCCGTCAGCGTCAGTGCCTGAGACCCCAGCGTCACCGTGCCGGCACCCGCCAGGCTCGTGATCGAGGCGCCGCTCGTGGTCCCGCTGATGTCGAACGTGCCCGTCGCCGTCACACCGCTTGACGAGGCGATCGAACCCGTCCCAGACAGCGCCAGCGTCGCGCCGGACGAGATCGTGGTCCCGCCGGTGTACGTGTTCACACCGGACAGCGTCTGGGTCCCGGTTCCCGACTGCGTCAGCGAAGCCGCGCCCGAGATCACACCCGAGAACGTGCCCGTCCCCGCCGTCAGCGTCAGCGCCTTGCCGCCGAGCGTCACCGAACCGGCACCCGCCAGGCTCGCGATCGAGGCGCCGCTCGTGGTCCCGCTGATGTCGAACGTGCCCGTCGCCGTAACACCGCTCGACGAGGCGATCGAACCCGTCCCCGAAAGCGCCAGCGTCGCGCCGGACGAGACTGTGGTTCCGCCGGTGTACGTGTTCGCGCCGGACAGAACCTGCGTCCCGGTCCCGGACTGCGTCAGCGAGCCCGCGCCCGAGATCACGCCCGAGAACGTGCCCGTCCCCGCCGTCAGCGTCAGCGCCTTGCCGCCAAGCGTCACCGAACCGGCACCCGCAAGGCTCTTGATCGAGGCCCCGCTCGTCGTCCCGCTGATATCGAACGTACCCGTCGCCGTCACAAGGCTGGAGGTCGCGATAGAACCCGTCCCGGACAGCGCGAGCGTCGCGCCAGACGAGACCGTGGTCGCCCCCGTGTACGTGTTCACGCCGGACAGCGCCTGCGTCCCGGTCCCGGACTGCGTCAGCGAGCCCGCGCCGCCGATCACGCCCGAGAACGTGCCCGTCCCCGCCGTCAGCGTCAGCGCCTGAGACCCCAGCGTCACCGAACCGGCACCCGCCAGGCTCGCGATCGACGCACCGCTCGTGGTCCCGCTGATGTCGAACGTGCCCGCCGCCGTCACAAGGCTGGAGGTCGCGATCGAACCCGTCCCAGACAGCGCGAGCGTCGCGCCAGACGACACCGTGGTCGCCCCCGTGTACGTGTTCACGCCCGACAGCGTCTGCGTCCCGGTCCCGGACTGCGTCAGCGAGCCCGTGCCCGAGATCACGCCGGAGAACGTACCCGTCCCCGCCGTCAGCGTCAGCGCCTGAGACCCCAGCGTCACCGCGCCCGAGCCCGCCAGGCTCGCGATCGAGGCCCCGCTCGTCGTCCCGCTGATGTCGAACGTACCCGTCGCCGCCACAAGGCTGGAGGTCGCGATCGAACCCGTCCCAGACAACGCGAGCGTCGCGCCGGACGAGACCGTCGTCCCGCCCGTGTACGTGTTCACGCCAGACAGCGTCTGCGTCCCGGTCCCGGACTGCGTCAGCGAGCCCGTGCCGCCGATCACGCCCGAGAACGTGCCCGTCCCCGCCGTCAACGTCAGCGCCTGAGACCCCAGCGCCACCGAACCGGCACCCGCCAGGCTCTTGATCGAGGCCCCGCTCGTGGTCCCGCTGATGTCGAACGTGCCCGCCGCCGTCAAACCGCTCGACGTCGCAATCGAACCCGTCCCCGACAGCGCGAGCGTCGCGCCGGACGACACCGTCGTCCCACCGGTGTACGTGTTCGCGCCGGACAGAGTCTCGGTGCCGCCGGACAGCGTCAACGCGCCCGTGCCGGAGATCGCGCCCGAGAACGTGTCCGTCCCCGCCGTCAGTGTCAGCGCCTGAGACCCCAGCGTCACCGAACCGGCACCCGCCAGGCTCGCGATCGACGCACCGCTCGTCGTGGCGCTGATGTCGAACGTCGCCCCCGTGGATGCGGTCACGCTCGCATTCGCGATCGAACCCGCCCCCGTCAACGCCAGCGTGCCCGCCGAGATCGTCGCCCGGCCTGCGTAACCATTGCTGCCGCTGGACAGCGTGAGCGTACCGCTCCCCACCTTCGTCAGAGCGCCAGCGCCGCCCAGGCCCCCCGCCAGCGTCACCGTGCTCGACCGGGTATCGAGCGTGCTCGCCGCAGAGACGGTGACGGCCCGCGTCGTGGTGAAGCTCCCGCTCGCCGCCAGCGTCCCGCCGTTGAGCGTCAGCCCACCGCTCGCAGCCCCCAGATTATCGGTGTTAGACACGACAAGCGCACCGCCGGAGATCACCGTCCCGCCTGAGTAGGTGTTGGCCCCGGTGATATAGAAATTACCCGATCCGCTCACCGCAACGGAGCCCGTTCCCGAGATCGTATTGGCAATCGTGGACGAGCTGCTTCCAATAAATACGATGGCGCTATTGTCGATGACGTTGCCGCCGCCGATCCGATAAACCTGAAGCGTACCGGCCGAAATGGTCAGGTCACCGGAAAGGGAGTACAATCCGGAGAGCGTCAGCGTTCCCGAACCCGTCTTCGTGAACGTGCCGGAGCCACTGATTTCGCCCGCATAGTCGCCATCGGTGGTTTGATTGAAGATCACCGCGCCGTTGTTGACGAGCGCTCCGGCAAGGGTCTGCGAGGAGGCCTGCAACGTGCCCGCAGAGACCGTAAGCTGCCCATTGAAGGTGCTCGGCCCGGCCAGAATGAGCGTGCCCGTCCCGAGCTTCGTCAGCGCCCCCACGCCGGTCACCTGAGCCGTCTGCGTCAGTGTATAAGAGCCGACGTCGATGGTACTTGCGGTGTTGACATCAATGGAATGGGTCGAGCTGAAGCTCGACGCCACCTTCAATGTTCCGCCTTGAAGAACGATGGCACCCGGGCCCAGGTTGGCGTCGCCCGAGACAATGAGGGTCCCACCCGAGATCGTCGTGGCGCCGGCATACGTGTTGGTGCCCGACAATGTCAGCGTGCCGCCGGACAGGGTCAGAGAGCCCCCGCCGACGATCACGCCGGAGAAGGTTCCGGTCGCTGCGGTGATCGTCAGACTTTTGGATATGCCGACCGTGCCCGCACCGGTAAGGTCAACAATTGTGGCCCCTGTCGTGTAATCGGCTTGCGAGAATGTGGCCCCGGCCGCGACAGCGACGCCGCTCGACGACGCGATCGAACCCGTTCCCGAAAGCGCAAGCGTGCCGGAAGAGATCGTCGTCGAACCCGTGTACGTGTTCGTGCCGGACAGCGTCAGCTTGCCGGAGCCCGATACCACCAGAATGCCGGCACCCGAGACGACGCCCGAGAGGGTCAGCGTGTCGCTCGCATTGTTGACCCTAATGGTGTTGGTCGTCGCGGTCGCCAGTGTGACCGCCCGCGAAGACGTGAAGCTCCCGCCGACACCAAGCGTGCCGCTGGAGAGCGTCAAACCGCCGCTCGCATCACCCAGATTGGCGTCCGCCTGGACGTTCAGGACGCCTCCGGCCAATATCGTCGTTCCGCCAGAATAGGTGTTCGTGCCGTAGAATGCCTGGCTAGAGCCGCCGCCGACAATCACCACGGCACCGGTGCCCGAGATCACACCGCTATAGGTGGTTGACGCCGGGGCCGAAAGTGTCAGCGTCTGAGAGCCCAATTTCACTGCAGTGGTGGCGTTGCCGGTGATCCACTTAACCGACGTGCCATTCGTCGCCCCACTGATGTCGAGCACACCATTCAGGGAGAGCTGCACACCGGAGCCTGCAATCGAACCTGAGCCCGCCAAGGCCAGCGTGCTGTTGCCCGAGATCGTCGTAAGGCCCGTATATGTGTTGGCGCCAGTCAAGGTCGCCGTACCGCCCGACACGGTCAATCCGCCTGCGCCCGAAATCACGCCGGCGAACGTGTCGTTCGCAACCTGCAGCTCCAAGCTCAGTCCGGTATTGCCCAGCGTCACCGCGCCCGACCCGGCCAGGCTCCTGATCGAAGCGCTTCCCGTCACGCCGCTGATGTCGAACGTGCCGCCCGTGGAAACCGTCACGACATTCGACGTCGTGATCGAGCCCGTCAGTGCCAGCGTGGCACCGGACGAGATCGTCGTCGCGCCCGTATACGTGTTCGCGCCCGACAGCGTCAGCGTGCCGCCGGACACGGTCAGAGAGCCGCCGCCCGAGCCGCGGATCGCGCCGGAGAACGTGCCCGCCGCAGCCGTCAGCGTCAGACCCTGAGTCCCCAGCGTCACCGTGCCGGCGCCCGTCAGGCTCGCGATAGACGCGCCGCTCGTCGTCCCGCTGATGTCGAACGTCGCCCCCGTCGCCACCGTCACAAGGCTCGACGCCGCGATCGATCCCGTCCCGGACAACGCCAGCGTGCCGGACGAGATCGACGTAGACCCCGTGTACGTGTTCGCGCCCGACAGCGTCAGCGTGCCAGGGCCCGACATCACCAGAGTGCCGGAGCCGGACAGGACACCCGAAAGCCCCAGGGTGTCGCCCGCATTGGCGACGCTCACCGTGCTCGTCGTCCCGCTCGTCAGCGTGATCGCCCGCGTCGACGTGAAGCCCGCCGTCGTCAGCAGAGTGCCGCCCGACAGCGTCAGCGTCCCGCTGCTCGCGCCGATGTTCGCGTCCTGCGAGATCGAAAGCGTGCCCTCCTGAAGGATCGTGCCGCCGGAATAGGTGTTCGTGCCGGTGAGGATGAGCGTGCCCCCGCCGGTCTTCAGCACATCGCCCGGCTGGCTGCCGTCGCTGATCGTGCTCGCGACGGTGACGGTGTCTCCGGTCGCGACATCGAAGGTCGGGTCGCCGGACAGCACGATCGGATTGGAGATGACGAGGCCATCGCTCGCGAAGCTGAGGGCGGTGCCTTCGCTCATCGAGAGCGTGCCGGTGCCGAGCGCGTTGTTCGAGCCGACCCCGATCGTGCCCGCGGTCAGATTGATCCCGCCGGAATTGGTGTTGTCGCCAGAAAGGGTGAGAGTGCCGGCGCCGTTCTTGGTAAGCACCCCCGATCCGCTGAGGACGCCGGACAGCGTGACGGCGTTCGATCCGATGTCGAGCGTGCTCGCCGACGAGATCACCACGGAACGTGCCGAGTTCGCAGCCGCCGTCACGGCGAGCGTGCCGCCCGCGAGGGTGACGCCGCCGCTCGCATCGCCCAGGTTGGCGTCCGACGAGATCGAGAGGATGCCGCCCGAGACCGTCGTGCCGCCGGTGTACGTGTTCGCGCCGGACAGCGTCAGCGTGCCAGAGCCGGATTGCACCACCGATCCGGTGCCGCTCAGGACCGACGTGTAGGTGAGATCGGAACTCAGATCGAAGTCGAGGGTGCCGCTGTTGGCGATCGGCCCCGCGAGCGAGCCGCCGTCCCCGAACTGCAGCGTGGCGCCCGAGATCGTCGTCGTGCCCGTGAACGTGTTCGCGCCGGTCAGGATCACCGTCCCGCCGCCCGAAACCGTCAGCGATCCGCTCCCGGAGATCACGCCGGCATAGGTGCCGGACGTCGCCTGATCGAAGACGACAGCGCTGTTGTTCACGATCGAGCCGGAGAGGCCCGAGGTCGTGCCCTGCAAGGTGCCCGCGGACACCGTGATCGTGCCGCCGTAGGTGTTCGCGCCCGACAGAATCAACGTGCCGGAACCCGCCTTCGTCAGCGCACCGGTTCCCGAGACCACGCCGGACAGGGTCACGGTGTTCGAACCGACGTTGACGGCACTTGCCGACGACACCACGATGCCGCGCGCCGACGTGAAACCGGACGAAGCGGCGAGCGTGCCGCCCGAGAGCGTCAGGCCTCCGCTTGCGTTGCCGAGATTCGCATCCGACGACACCGAGAGCGTCCCGTGCGACACCGTGGTGCCGCCGGAATAGGTGTTGCTGCCGGACAGCGTCAGCGTGCCGGAGCCCACCTGCGCCACCGAGCCGGTTCCAGACAGAACGGACGAATAGGTGAGATCGGAACTCAGGTTGAAGGCGAGGGTGCCGCTGTTGGCGATCGGACCCGCGAGCGAGCCGCCGTTCCCGAATTGCAGCGTCGCGCCGGACGAGATCGTCGTCGTGCCCGTGAAGGTGTTGGCCCCGGTCAGGGTGACGGTGCCGGTGCCAGACACCGTCAGCGAGCCCGTCCCGGAGATAGCACCGGCATAGGTGCCGGTGGCCGTCTGATTGAAGATGACGGCACCGTTGTTGACGATCGAACCGGTGAGGCTCGACGTCGTGCCCTGCAAGGTGCCCGCGGACACGGTGATCGTGCCGCTATACGTGCTCGACCCCGACAGAACGAGCGTGCCCGTGCCGACCTTTGTCAGCCCGCCAGCGCCAGAGACCGCGCCGGACAATGTCAGGGTGTTCGCCGATGTATTTATCGTGCTCGCAGCCGAGACCGCGACGGCACGAGCCATCGTGAACGTTGAGCCTGCGGCGAGGGTACCGCCGTTGAGTGTCAAGCCACCGCTTGCATCGCCCAGATTCGCGTCCGCCGACACTGACAACGTGCCGCCGGTGACGGTCGTGCCGCCCGTATAAGTGTTCGTCCCGGAGAGCGTCTCGCTGCCGCCCGACAGCGTGAGAGACCCCAACCCGGAGATCACGCCGGAGAAGGTGCCGGTGGCGGCCGTGAGCGTCAGATTCTTGCTGCCGAGGACCACAGTCCCCGCCCCAGCAAGGCTCTGGATCGAGGCTCCGCTCGTTGTCCCGCTGATGTCGAACGCGCCCGTTGCCGTCACACCGCTCGAGGTCGCGATCGAACCCGTCCCGGACAGGGCGAGCGTCGTTCCGGACGAAACCGTCGTCCCGCCGGTGTACGTGTTCGCACCCGACAGCGTCAGCGTGCCCGTCCCCGACGCAACCAGGGCGCCGGAGCCGGAGACCACGCCGGAAAGGGCCAGAGCGTTGGCCGGGGCCACGCTCACCGTGCTCGACGTCGCGGCCGCAAGCGTCACGCCACGCGAAGACGTGAAGCCCGACGAGGCGAGCAGCGTTCCGCCGGACAGCGTCACGCCGCCGCCCGCGTTGCCCAGGTTGTTATCCGCGGACACCGACAGCGTGCCGGCGGAAACGATCGTTCCGCCGCTATACGTGTTGGTGTTCGACAGGACCAGCGTACCGGCGTTCGTCTTCGTCAGCGCCCCGGCACCCGAAACGACACCGGACAGCGTCAGCGTGCTCGACGCGGCAACGTCGATCGAACTCGCGGCGGACACAGCGACCGTCCGGGCGGACGCGAACGTCGCCGTCGCGGCAAGCGTACCGCCGGACAGCGTCACGCCGCCGCTCGCACCCAGATTGTTATCCGCCGACACGGAGAGCGTGCCCGCGGAGACCGTCGTCCCACCGGTATATGTATTCACACCGGACAGTGTCAGCGTGCCGGTATTCTTCTTCGTCAGCGCCCCGGAACCCGAGACGACGCCCGACAGCGTCAGCGTGCTCGATGCCGCGACGTCGATGGCGCTCGCCGCAGACATGACCACCGCCCGGCTCGACGATATCGTCGCCGTCGTCGCGAGCGTGCCGCCATTCAGTTTCAGATTGCTGCTTGCATCCCCAAGGTTGCTGTCTGCGGATACGGAAAGCGTGCCCGCCGAAATCGTCGTCGCACCGGTGTAGGTATTGGTACCGCTCAGCGTGACCGTGCCCGTGCCCAGGACGGTGAGCGCGCCAGTGCCGGAAATCGCCCCGGCGTAGGTTCCGTTCGAGGTCTGATTGAAGTTCAGATAGCCATAATTGACAATCGACCCGGCCGTAATGCTGGTGGTCGTACCCTCCACCGTGCCGTTGACGAGCGAAAGCTTACCGGAATAGGTGTTGTTCGTCCCTGTAATGGTGACCTTGCCGGCACCTGCGATACTTAAATTACCGCTACCGGAGATTTGTCCCGAGAGCGTCAGCGCGTTGGTCCCCTGGGAGATCACGCTCGCGAGGGACACAATGATATTGCGGCTGGAACTTATATCGGCGGTTGTTTGCAGAGTGCCGCCATTGAGCTTCAGCGCGCTGCTAGTGGCGCCGAGATTGTTGTCGCTCGCGACTGAGATCGTACCGGCCGTGATGGTAATTCCGCTTGTGTTCGAATTTGAACCCGAGAGGACCAGCGTGCCGTCACCGGTCTTCGTCAACAACCCCGAACCACTGACAGTACCGCTCAATGTCCAGGTCGTACCAGACAGGACATTAACGACCGACCCGCCGTTGACAGCGAATAGATTTCGCGACGACGAGAATGTCGCCGTCGTATAAAGGCTATCGTACAATTGAACTGGTGTACTGGCATCTCCGAGATTCGCGTCGCTGGAGACCGAAATCCCCCCCGATGTAATCGTCGTTGCGTTGGCATATGTATTATTGCCGGAAAGCGTCAGGATGCCCGATCCCTGCTTAAAGACACCGCCTTGACCCGAGATGACACCGGAGTAGGTTCCGTTAAAATCCTGTTTAAATACAACAGCCGAACTATTGTTAATTGAGCCAAGTATACTTGACGACGTGCCCTGCAGCGTGCCCGCCGACACCGTGATCGTGCCGTTGTAGGTGTTCGCGCCGGATAGAACCAGAGTTCCGGTGCCTGCCTTCGTGAGGGTCCCGGTCCCGGACACGACGCCCGTCCACGTCAGCGTGTTCGTGCCGACATCGATCGTCCTCGTGACAGCGTTGGAACTGATCGTGAGGTTCCGCGCGGACGAGAATGTCGCACCCGCCTTCAACGTCCCTCCCGATAAGGTCACGGCCCCGCTTGCGGCACCGAGATTATTGTCGTTTGAAACAACAAGTGTGGCTCCGATGGGAGAGAAAATCGTCGTTCCACCAGAATACAGGTTGGTCGCATTCAGCGTTACTGTTCCGCTGCCGGCCACAGTCACACCGCCGGTCCCACCGAGAGGGGACGAAATCGTCACAGATGAGCCGTTTACAGGATAAAAAGTAACACCGCCGGAGGAGACGACGGCCGTGCTCGCGCTGAATCCGGAGAGATAATTACTCTGATCCGCTTCGATAAGAAACGTCCCTCCGAGATTGAGGAGCGCCGTTCCCGAATTATTCACGATCTGGGAAACAATTACATTTCCACTGGACGTATTTGTAAATGTATTCGACGCGCTCGTATATGAACTGTCGCCCAGATAAAGCACACCGGCCGCTGTTACCTGCGCATTGTTTACAACCGTGCCGGATCCACCCCCGCGGCCCAACTGAATGTAGCCCAGAGCGTTCATGGTATTTGTAGTTTGATCGCCACTTATCGTGACCGATCCTGTCGCCCCGACGCCATCACCTATGAAAATGTTAGTCGCGGAGAAGCCGCCGGCCGCTGAAATGGTGACGGTACCGCTCGCCGTCGACGTCGACGATGACGTGCGACCGATAAAGGCATCTCCGGCCGAAGCGGTAACACCACCGCCGGAGAAGGTGGCCGTCCCCGTCACCGCCCCCTGTGCCCGGACGTTGTAGCCGACATACAGCGACCCCGTCAGAAAGAGCTTGCCGCCAGTATAACTCGTTACGGAGCCGGAGGCGGAGTTGCTCGATCCACTGGCTGTCAGATATCCCACGAACAGATCGATGGCATTCCAGTTAGCCAATCCCGAGTAGCTCGGGTTTGTCGCCTGCAAGATGAGTTTGCCGGTAGACGAGGACGTGGTGCCGGAACCGACATAAATGGAGGTCAAGCCATTCGGCGTCGCGCCCGTCGTCGCGTTGATCGTCAGCGTTCCCGTCGGCGAAATCGAGAGAGCGCCCACAGGATCGGGGATGTCGCTTTGGACAGACCATGTCGTCGCGTTGCTGATCAACGTATCCGCGCGCGCCGACGGCATCGCCGTGACCATCGCGCTGACGGACGCCGCGCACATCAGAGCCGCGACGGCGGCACCCCGCGGACGCCCGGTCAGATGCCTGAACAGATCCCGGTGAGCCAGCCCCTTGATGGCCGGACGTTCGTTAGCCGGGTCCTTGATGGACAGGTCCCCGATGGCCACTTCCGGGCGCCGACGAGTGCCGTTGCGCCGACGGGTGGCGCCTGCAAAACCGCGTGAAATAGCCATCATCATTCATCTCCCGGCACTGTATCCGCAGCCGCTGGCCGCGCCCGCGGTCTCGGCCGTCCGCGCTGCGGTGTCCGGTCCGAGAGCCCACCTCCGGTGATTCCACCTGGAGAGAGAGGCACCTTGCTTGATAGATTTTCGGGGGGGATCGTGGAGTAGGCGGCGACGCCAAAATGGTTGCAAGACACGCCAATCTTGGAATGGCTCACATCTCGCAGAGCGGGCTATCCGCAACAGGTCGAGACGCCCCGGGTCCGCGTGCGGACTCGGTGGCGACGTGACTTGATTTATGTCAATTTTTTATCTGCCTAAACAGGCAACAAGCCATGCGTCCGCGCCGGGTCGACTTGGCTTCACTTACGCAGCGGCACCGATGCCGTGGATTCAACACCGCCGAATGCCGTCGCACCGCCGCCTGGGACGATGACGGCCGCCCGGCACACGCGATCCGGGGATGATGGTCGTCCGTTGCCCCCGGCATGCCGCCAAGGCGCGACAACTGACAGGCCGCCATCGGCACACGCCGAAGACGGAAAGGGCGCTAGGACGGAAGCGGAGGTCGCGCGCCCGTGGACGCGAGACCTCCGCTTTCGACGAAATGGCAGCCGCGGCTGAAGGGCCCGACTGAAGCGGCCGTGCCGGGCGTCGGCCGGGTCGCTGCGATCCGGCCGAGGCGACCGCTCGCGGAGAACGCGCGAGCGGTTCGAAGACCAGCGCGCTCAGGAGCCCTGGGCCAGCGCCTTGACGCGCGCGAGACCGGCGTCGAAGCCCTTCATGGAGATCGAGAGGTCGAGCTTTTGCGTGGAATCAACCGCCTGCGCGGACAGGGCGATCTGCTTCGCGGCCCGCAGGCTCTCCAGCATCGCGCCATCGAGCTTCAGCTGGACAACGCAGCCGGCGGGAACACAGGTCTGGAACGGCAGCGTCGTCGGCAGCCCGGCGTCGCCGACCTTGAAAGAGACGCCCTTGTTGAGATCGAGGCCGAAGGGCATCACGAGAATGCCGGTCGGCGCACCGTCGGTACCGATGGTGACTTCCATGGCGAGGACGCGCTGCTTCGTCTGCGGATCCGCCTGGGTCTGTGACAGGCTGCAGGTCTTGCGTCCATCCGGCAGCACGCAGGCCACCGTCCAGTCGCCGAACCCTTCCTGCAGCGAGGAAGCACCGCCGGGGAGAAGCGTGCCGTCCTTGTGGGTCGGATCGCCCTTGGTGGCGGACTGCACCGCAGGGAGCCTGGACCTCTGCGGCGCCGCCGGCGTCGTCGACGCATCGGTGGTCTGCGCTGTGGCGGGAAGGACGGCGGCGGCGGCGCAGATCAGCGACGTGACCGCGATGGCGCGAGAGATGTATTTCATTTTAGGTCCTGTTCTGTGACATGAATGGGGAGCCGCCCCGGACGAGGCGGGGGCAAAGTCCGGGGCGGCCTTTCCTCCTCAGGATGTGCAGGAGACCTGAGGAGGCGGGGCCGAGTGAACAGCCCCTATCCCGCTCCTGCTGGAGGAGGGGATTCGGAAAACACGCTTCATTCGAAAGCTCCGATCAGAGCGACCCTCTCGCCACTGCCGATGGAGCATCCGGCCTGGGTTGTGCGTCATGACCGGGCCTTACCTGGGACCGACCGGCCCGGGCGCGTGACGCGTCCCGGCTCATATGCGCGTTTCCTTACACTCACTGTGAAAAGAACGCCGCCTCTCTGAGGAGCCATTCGGCCGCCCGGATCGGATGAGCTTCCTCACCAGGCGCGCATGGCTACTTCATAAGCGTCCGCGACTCGCCGCGAAGTAGGAAGTTCCGCCAAATTGGTTGCCAAACACGCCAAACTCGATGCATCCCACTCATCTCAAGGATCCCGGTCGTCGGGGTCATCGATCCGCGGGCCTTAACCATCGACATACTGGTATGCATCCGCCTCAAGTTCGCGAATCTGCCGTGCGCGACGCCATTGACTTGGCGTCATCCCCTCTTGATCGCGAAAGGCTCGGTAGAAAGATTTAGCATCTCGGAACCCGAGGAGGTAGGCGACTTCCTCGACGCCGGTGAAGGGATCCGACAAAAGCTCATGCCCGAGCTCCTGTCTCGCCTCCAGGAGAAGCGCGCGAAAGCTCGTGCCTTCCTCGGTGATCCGTCGCTGCAGCGTGCGCTCGCTGATGCCGAGATCGCGGGCGACCCTCGTGATCCCTGGTCGCCCGCTCGCAAGTGTCCGCTTCAGGACAAACTTGACTTCCTCCCTGATAGAGCGCCTCGCATCGATCTTACCAAGTGAATTCGTCAAGATGGGTGTCAGAATTCCAAGCAGTTCCGGATTATAACTCGAAAATCGCCTGTCCAGGTCCGTCGATTTAAGGATAAGGGCGTTGCGCGACGCCGAAAATCGCACGGAACGGCCGAAATATATCCTGTGCGCCTCGCCATATGGCTCAGGGCGCACGAGATCCACCCGACCGGGGAAAAGGGTCGAACCCGTGCCCCTCCGGCCCAGTTCGAGCAGGGAAGCGAAGCAGACGTCCGCGATGATCGCCGGTTCCGGTACCGTGGCATAGAGCCACTCGGATCTGATCGTGAACTCGCCATCGCTCTCTACGAAACTGAACTGTTCCGGCCTGCACAGGCGCACAAAGCGTGCAACGCGCATAAGCGCATCGCGATAATCAAACGCATAGAAGGGCGAAAGCATTGCCGGCGGGAGCGACGCGGGATCAAGCTCCCGGATCAACAAAATCCCGATCGCCGGATCCTCGGACATCGCCTCGATCGTTTTGAACAACGTGAAGTATTGTTGCGTTGTGATGGTGGCGCAAGCATTGGTATGGAGACCGAAAGGTAGGTGGGCCCGCCGAAGTACGTCGACAGGTGCGAGGCCCACGCGCTCCATCGCCGTCCAGAGCCCCCTCGGTATACGGCATTGATCGGCCATTCACGCGCCTCCAAACGCTCAGATCTGGTGCAAGCGCGAGAGGTTTCGCTCGCTTGGTGAGCTTTTGTTGTTTCTTATCAAGTCACTATGCGACCAGCCGCATATGCGGCTAAAGTCATTTACATTTCAAGATAAGATCATCTAACGATAATGGACGGTGAAATAGCCATCCCTGGCCCAATTCGACGCCCGGAAGAGATGCAAACTGAGCAAGTTGCTCCTCTGTTTCAATTCCCTCGACAATCATTTCCAAGTTTATATCTCGCATCATCCTGGCGACCGCGTCCGCGATTGCGATCGCTTTACTGCCCTTATGCGCAACCTCAACCATGGAACCGTCAAGTTTAACGCCATCTATATCCAGGGTGACGAGTTGCGCGATACCGGAGTAACCAGTCGCGAAGTCGTCGAGAAAGACAGGATGTCCGCTCTTTCGGATACGATCTATGCCTCGCTTCATCAGCGTCAGATCCGCCGATGTCCGCTCCGTAATCTCAAACGCTACGCAGCTGCATGGAATCTTCCGGGTGCGACACACATTCTCGACAGCAATTTGGACTCTGTCATCGAGTAATTCCTGGCTTGATATATTTATGGTCACAAATAAATCCGGCCGATCACGCAACAGCTCTCCAACTTCTCGCGCGATTCTATCCAGGACATACAGAGTTAGCCTGGCAATCATTCCGTATCTCTCAGCAATAGATATGAATAATTCCGGATTTATATGATTGCTATCACCCATCGTCCAACGCGAGAGCGCCTCGAATCCCACGATGCTCCGATCGGAGAGGCGAACGATGGGTTGATACACAAGCGCGATCTCCTCACGCTCCAGAGCGACTCGCAGCGCATGCGCCATCGCATCTTCGCGCACACTCGAAGATGCGATATGTTCGCAGGGTCTGCCGTCTAATGGATGGAGCATGGGGCAGGGATCACGTTTAACCTTGTCTTCAATCATTCTTTCACGGCTGAGTTCTCGACTGTAAAATTCTCATCATCCTTTCGATACGCTGCATCGCAGGTGTGACTTCATAGGAACAATTTTGACGAGGGAAGCGAATTATTCAATATTCCCTCTACTTACATGAGATTTTCATCATAAATCTCATTTTTATTATCACACGGCACGCGGTGATATATATTTCGCATGATACATCTCGGCATGATTGCAGGTCACAGACGTTGTCACCGTGATCGACCCCTGGAAACTAATTTTCATCGTCGGAAATATTCGTGGTGATGCGGAGCTTATCGTCGCCACTAGCCTTAGACTTTCGGAGCATACGATCTGCATATATCACGCCCGTCTACCCCGTTATTTTTCTCAAGCGCGGCGCCCTTGTATCCGTACGATCCACCGAGATCGTGTTACTCGCACGCGGCGCCCCCCAGAGGCGGCTCTATTTATAGATGCATTAAGAACGCTGAGGAGTAGCGATATGCGCCAGCTACGTGGGCGATTGCGCCAAAGACAAGTGGGACCGGATAAGCCCGCGGGACGCATAGATGACGTAGAGAATATAATCTTCACGCCGCCCTCTCACTCCTCTTTCAAGATGAGAGAGAACCTCGCGCATGTATCCGGAATATGGCGGGCCCCATCTACGCTTAGTTTTCAATAGCAGATGGCGGATGCCCTGTAATGCGGACTGTCCAATCCCGTAGCGAACCCGTATCGACCTCGAAGAAGCCAGTCAGATCGTAGCCGCGGGCTGCGCAATCATCGGCACCTTCAATCACAAAGCGTTTTACATGCGTACACATTGACGCCGAGCCACCCCAGGCGCCTTGCGCAACACGATCCGCAGCATAGATGTAATAATAACGCGCCTGGAGCGGGCCGTTCTGAACAACGGCACAACTGCCTGACGAGATATTCCACCAACCCTGTGTTGTCCAGTCGCGGGCTGATTTGTATCCGACCGAAACGTCCAGTGCGTTCTCGGTATTATTACAGACTCTTAGATCTGCCAATGCTGCCTTCACATTGAGAAAGCACAGAATGATCGTTAAAATCGCGAGCTTCAGATATAAAGTTGCCGAGCAATGCACAGCCTTTTCATGCATTCACCGCCTCCGCTTGCATATTAAAATTTGCCCCTCACGAACACGCATCGAGACGAGCGGAGTATATTCGTTTGCTGTATTGAATTGAGGCTCGATGAATGAGCGTAGGGGACGCAGAATCATTGTCCTCCGCCCCCTAAAGATTGCTCGTCAGGCAGCCTTGTCTTTCACCGGAGCCGACGCATCGACCAAGCCCTGCCACGAGAGCTGCGATACGAGGTGAAGAACAATCAGATCCGACCAGCCCTTGCTATGGAATTCGACGAGCACATCGGCGGGCAGCGCGCGGTATGCCTGCTCGTTGACAATGCGGAAGCCGCGGACGTTGGCGCCACTCTCGTCCGCGTAGCGGACCTGCGCGGTCTGCTCAACGAGCAGGCCATTGGCTTCCAGCGCCTCGCCGAACTGCCGCGTCCGCTCGTGATCGACGGCGTATGCCTCGCAAAGAGCCATGGCGCTTCGGCTGACGTCGGTTGCGCCGCCGGCGTCATCGAACAACGCAAGCGCTCCGTCGCGCCCGACTTTTGCGGTTACCCTTTCGCTAGCGACATCAAGGCCAAGCATCAGGGGTACCGCCGCGTCCGGCGCCGCCATTCCGATGAAGGGGTAACGACGCAGATATCCGGGGATGTACGTATCCGCACGCCACTTCCCGTCCGCTTCCACAAACAGGTTGCGGCCAGCGGTCAGCCCAGTCACGGCAAGCGGCATGCTCGAGCCCTCAGTCGCGAACACGATCGGGTAGTGGCGGCCCGCCGCGCCGAACTCGCTCGCTACGAGGGGAATCGCCGTCGCTTCCGCCGCGAACCGAAAGTCCACTTGCGGCTTCACGCCATAGGTAGCGTGATCCTGGAACTGCAGGAGGATGGGTTTCTTATAGAAGAGCGGAAGTGCGTCATCGGCATTGGATGGGTTCTTCATAATAGCCTTTCGCGAGTTTCGACTTCACAAGCGGTCCGCGCCCGTCTGATCGGCACACCGGACCTCTCTTGATAAGGTTCTAAACTATGCTGCATCTGACAAATGCATTATTATACCCGTCGGCATTATTGTATTTGTCTTGCATCAAGAGCTGCCGTCCGCATACTTCGCGTTTGATGCAACCCGCCGTGAACCTGGATTGGTTAATATGCTTGTCCCAGGCCTGGCGGAACGGCATTTCACGTCAACGACGTTGCGGATCACGCCAATCTTACGGCTCCTGCCCCCTCGTTGGCGTTGAGGAGGCAGATGAACTTGGGATGCCGATGGCGCGGCGTGGTCCGTCCGAACGGCGTGCCGGTCTGGACGCTGGTCGAAATAATCGCAGCGTCCTTGCGCCTGCAATCGTGGGGCAGGAGGGGGCGTCGGAGGACCGGCTGCGTGCGGTCGAGGGCCCGGATCTGCGGCCCCCGGTCCAAGCCCAACACCGGGACGGGGCCTCTAGGCTGGTTTCGAGCCCGCCTGGACCGTGGAGCTTATCGGCGAGGGTGCGATGATTGGAGAGCCTGAGCTACTGCCGTTGATCCGGGGCAAGCCATGCCCTTCCAGATCTTCCGCACCGTTGAGACGGTGCACGCGGGGACCCTGGCTGTGGCGCGGTTTGTTCAGCGCGTGGCCCGATGGGGCGGCGGCGCTAACGTCACACGGACCGCAGCCGATGTCTCCTCTCCGGGGAGAGTGCAAGGCTCAGACATTGTGGGCGCGGATGTAGAGGGCGGAGCGAGAGGCAACGCATCGGTAGCTTCACACCACCCCTGAAGGCGTGGGACGACGGGAGCCTTGGACCTGCGGCAGGCCGACAAAATCCTGAGGAAAAGCGCCGGCCGATCACGCCGGACCGAAGCTCCACCGCTGACGGATGTGATCGCGCCATTCGTCGACGATTATCGTGGACAGCTCCAGGGCCGACTCAATCTGCCGAGTTTCGTCGATCGTTCCGTCGGGAAATTCAGCCGACGCCGCTTGTCCATCGATCCCTCGGCGGCACCTCTCCGGTGCGCCGGGACGAAATTTGCGGCGCTCGCGACGTCGCCAATCTGCGCTCTCCCGAGCACCGGGTCCGAACCACTTCCTCGTCTCGGACGTCGCTTATGTCGCGGCAAGGCAGGCTTCGTCTTCGTCCATCGTGATCGACGTTGCGCAGAGCGGATCGCCACTTGCCGATCGATCCGGACGATGTCCATGCGGGTTTCTTAGGTGGTGCGCTTCAGCAGCCGTGCGTGAGCGACAGCGCTGGCCAGCGCGATAGCGTCGCGCATGATCCCGACAGGGATCTTGATATGTCACCATTCGACGCAGCAGAGGCCGTGACGAGGTTGGCATCGAGCGCACGATCGGTGGCTGTGGCGACTCTTATGGACATGCTCTTCTCGAGGCATTCAATGGCCTCGACAAAACCGAACTGATCCATCGACGCGGACAGCCGCAAGTCTTCGAAACCGTGGAGTTCGCGGCATTGACCCGGGTCGACCGGCTCAACCATCGCAGGGCTGGAGCCTATCGACGACATCCCCCCGGCCGAGACCGATGAACGCACTGTGCGGTGCTGGACGAACCAACCCGCAGCCTGACCAAATCAAACGGCCTCCAGTGAACGCCGGGGAGGGGGCGCTTCAAACAGCCTCTAACGCATCGACGTAATAACGACGAGGCTCTCTTATTGTCGCCGTTTCCCGATCAGTGCTTGCCCTTCGGGCGGCCTGCCGCGTTCGCCGCCATTGGTTGGGAGTCATGCCCTCTTGATCACGGAAAGCTCGGTAGAACGACTTAGCATCGCAAAATCCAAGTAGATATGCCGCCTCTTCTACTGTCGTGCTTTGATCTGACAAAAGCTCCCGCGCAAGTTCCTGACGGGCCTCAAATAGTAGGGTTCGGAAACTCGTGCCCTCTTCGGTGATACGCCGCTGTAACGTCCGCTCTCCCATACATAGTTCACGGGCGACGGTCCGAATTGCCGGCCTTCCGCATGCGAAGGTTCCCTTTAGAACGCGTTTTACCTCTTCTCTTAAGGACTTCCGCGCGTGGAGATCACGGAGAGAATTTTCAAGGCCGGGTAATATGATTTTTATCAAATCCGCATTGTAATCCAAGAAGTCCGAATCGAGATCATCTCTATTCAAGACGAGTACGTTCCGAGGTGCGTTAAAATGAACCCGACAGCCGAAGTACACCTCGTGCTGACGATCGCGAGGGGCGTCGCGTTTCAGCTCAACCCTTCGCGGCACGATGTGGCGGCGACTGCCTCTCCTCGCAACTTCCATAAGATAGGAGAAGCTCAAATCAGCCGCTATCGGAGGAACCGATGCAGTCGCGTATATCCACTCTGAACTTATATAGAATTCTCCGCCACTTGTTTCGTATTTCAGATACTCTGGCTGATTGAGTTTCGCGTAATTTCTTACATACGAAAGAGCGTCCCGCAGATTCCGTGCCACAAACGGAATAAAAAGTGCTGCCGGAAAGCCGCTTGTTGTGATTGTTGGAATTAGGGACGTGCCCAATGACGCCCGTCGGCTGAGATCCTCAAGGCCGCGAAGAATCAAGAAGTACTGCCGCGTACTCATGAATAGATCTGTCTCTGCATTGTAACTAAGCGGCAAGTTCGCGTGGCGAAGTAAATCGGCACGATAAACCCCGCAACTCTCAGCCGCGGCCCAAAAAGTGCGATAGATTCGACATAGATCCATGATGGAGCTCCGCCACACGAAACCACGCGATAGCAATGAGATCGCGCTACATCGTGCAACAATGCTTTGCTAGTACAGGCAAGCTACGCATACGCGTTATTCCTGTACGTGCTAGCTAACGCAGAAGATGCTTATTCAACGCTTGCGTGGGCACACAGCCTGATCACAGGCAATCCCATCGTCGAATGCGCATCCCGCGTGCGCTACGATCGTGCATGACGTCCTCAACTAGGTCGCATGACCTATTTGCCGGCGCTTATATGCGCATTGGACGGATTGTCAAGAAAAATACCTCCGTGCGGGTCAAGAATCCGCAAACGATTGTCTCCGGCAGACCGGGGAAGGGGGGCGGGAGTCGCGGCGCCCCCCTGCGATCCAGAATGCGCACTATCTGAAGTCCCAGAACCGCCAGCGTTGCCCAGGCCGCCCTCCAGAGCATGAAATGGCAGCAGGACGCTCGTCCTGATGACGATGGACTTTCCCCGCCAGCTAAAGCGGCGGACGCTGACGGCGATCCGCGACCACCCCGATGGACTCCTGGAAGAAGCGACCGAAGGCGAACTCACGCTTCGGACGGCGATGGCACCGCTCCGCGAGCCAGAGTTCACCCCAAAAACCGCGACACATCGAGATGAGCTCCAGCCCCGCCCACTCGACTCCGGCGCCCAGCCCTCAGTCAGCGACGAGTTGATCCCCCAATTTGCGATTGGGCGCTTCAGTGCCAACGGCGAGCCAGCTCTTCTGCTCTCTGCCCATACAGTCTCGACGAGGCATCCGATCCGAGCCGTCGTCCGGGAGAGGATCGCGCTCGGCTACATACGATGTTTTCGCGCGGGCGCGGGGCTGTTCACCACCCTCGCAAAGGGCCACATCGGTGGCCCTGCCGAGGACAGGCTCGACTGCTTCGTAGAGCCCAAGCCCATTATCTCTTCTTCTAACGCGTCAGCCGGCGGTGTTAGAACGGCGTCCTGATGCCGGCCTGAAGCCATGCCGCGGGCAAACGGGCGACGCGGCTGTCGACGACCCGTCGTCCCGTAAGCAGTCCGCGACTGCATTCTCCGCCACAGCGACGCTGTCACCATCCTCAGCGAGAGCTATCGCCAGCGCGAACAGCGCCATACCGCCGTTGTCGATCATGCCGTCAACGGACAGCAAAAGGTGACAATGATGCCGTTGGACGGCGTATATCAAAGACATCGATAAACTGCGCGTCTAATCCCGCGAAAAAATGATGCGCTCGAGTGTCAATAGCGCTTCATCAGACATAATCTTCGACTCTTTATCAGACGGATTATATGAGTACCAGTACACGATCAGACCATCCAGAAACGCAATGACCTGTAGAGATAAAATTTTTTGTCTCTCATAAGACAAATCTCCGCGCACCGAAGCGATGAACGGCTCAAATATTTCCTCATTGTATCTGTATGTTTGACGCAATATTTGCGATACCTTGACGTCCTGCCGAGCCAGTTTCCAAAGTTCAATGAAGAATCCGGCCGTCTCTGGATTTCTTGCATCTTCGATTAGGTAGCGGAGAATCGCGAATAGGCGGCTCTTGGGATCTAATTCCAGGGACGAAAGAAAGCGTTCGTAGACAGACATATAATCATCTACATAATACGTTATCATCGTCGACAATAAATCTTCGCGCGTCGGAAAAAAATGCTGAAGATGCCCTAAGCTGATGCCACAGCCCTGAGCGACTCGACGCATGGATAACCCGCTGTTTCCCTCCGAAATAAAGAGACGATGGGCTTCCTTGAGAATTACTTCCTTTCTAGAGGGCCCAGATGGGGCTTTCGCTATTCTAGCCAATGGACTGGCCCTCCGTGCTGTTCAGAATGCGAATGAGCAAGGCGATCCTGCGATCCAATCTTAGGTGCGTGTGCCTCAATTGACGTTAGCCTGTCAATCGTCCGTGAATTGGTTGACGAACTTGAATGATAATATCATTCTTTATAACATGGCATCCATGGAAGTTCCCGTTGGAGCGTACAAACGACGATTATGGCGGCGATTTATCATGGTTGACAACACCGAGTGGACGAGCATTTTCACTATGCAAGAAAGGACAAATCTAACGGATTTATATTTAGAACCGTTTCAACTTTATTATTAAGATTTTATTTTCATTTGTAATTAATATTCAGCAGATATGAAATTCGGAATTGGCGGAGGGGGAGCGTGAGTACGCGCGCATATGTTAGCGGCGATTTTATAGGGGTGCACGGATATGACTTATTTGAATTACAATTCATTGTAATATTATCTCGCATAACGTCAGATATCGATATAACTGACGTTAACAATTCAAGCGAGAAGGGCAAAATTTTAGTACGATCTGTATTAGGTGCGCGCGCTAAATTCGTCAGTGCACGGGTCTTTCAGCTCTTCTTTCGTCTTGTTTCGCTGCAGTCCTTAGAAGCCGATCTGAGTTCGGAAGAACTTGGCGTTTTAAGAGCCGCCTGCAAGGCATATCCGGCCGATTTTCAATCGGTACGACACATATTCGCGAGCTCACATAGGCGCTCGCTCCTGAAGATGGTTTACATCACGAATGACGGCAGGGTCCTTGTTGGACACCAGAAAAGGCCGAAAAGAGACGAGATCGCCTTAATTGATAAATCAATATCTCTGCTTAATATTGACGGATGTCTGGCTGTCGCAAACGCACCTCATTGTAGGGCAGCGTTCGCCGATCTTATTCATAGTCATGGATGCGAATATGTACTAGCAATAAAAGCCAATAATCCAGATCTATATTACGAGTCAATCAGGCGATTCGCACGTATTGATGACATACCGACATATGGCAGACGATTACAAATACCGAATTTTCGTGAGGATGATTTCACATTTATTAATGCGGAGAATATCGATTTTCCGGGCATCGCCGCTCTTGGGTGTCTGGTGATACGGCAGCGAGACATGAGTGAAAACTCTCCCGCGAAGAGATTTTTTGCCCTTTCTGCTGCTTTTACTTCGGAGAGAATGCTTGAGATTGCCGCAATTCATCGAAGGATTGAAGCAGGCTCGTATTGGATCGTCGAGATCATAGTTGATGAACGGCGATTGTTTTCTCCGTTTGCTTAAGAGGACGCCACGTCTGAACCATCTAATCTGGCGGCCTAACCATCCGCACAGACGCATGCGCCGTCCAGCCTGACCCCCATCAGGCGGACAACCGCGAGGCGCGTAACTGGCCTTATGGAACATAAGCGGGGGGGGCGATCCGATGGACTCATCAGATCGGCAAGAAATCGCTGGGGATTCAAAAGCTTGAACATATCCTTGTCGCGCAGGTCGAGTCGATCTGAACGGGTTATGCGCTACCGCCAAGGCATTCGCATCGGGCTTGTGCCTGCATCATCGGAAGCCACCGCCCATCCGGTGACGGTCGCCGCTCTCTCGCAACTCTTCATCATGCGCGGTCGGGGACTGTCGCCGGAGCGTAGATCCGCCTCCTTATGTCGTGCCGAAATAGAGGTGCTTGAGCCGGGCATCCGTGCGTACCGATTCCGCAGTGCCCGACAGATCGATGCGCCCCTTGTCGAGGACATGGGCCGTGTGCGCCAACGCCAACGCCCTGTCGACGTCCTGCTCGACGATCAGCATGGTCAGTCCCTCCGCCTTGAGACGCGCCAAGGCTTCGTAGACGTGATCCATCATGATCGGAGCGAGCCCCAGACTGATCTCGTCGAAGATCACAAGTCTCGGTGCCGACATCAGGGCACGCCCAATGGCCAGCATCTGCTGTTGCCCGCCCGACATCGACGTGCCCGGGGATTGCCGACGGTCCTTGAGGACTCCAAAGAGTGTGTAGACCCGATCCAGGCGTTGCTGCTGTTCGCGAACCGGGACGCCGCGCGCCGCCATGATCAGATTTTCCTCCACCGACAGGCTCGGGAAGATCCGACGGCCTTCCATGCAGTGGGCGATACCGGCCGCGGTGATCTCATGGGGCGGACGCCCCACCATATCCCGCCCGCCAACGATGACGTGCCCGGCCGTCGGTCTGACGCTTCCACTCACCACATGGGCGAGCGTGGTCTTGCCGGCGCCGTTGGCACCGAGGATGGCCACAACCTCGCCCTTGCGTACGGTGAGATTGAGATCGTGGAGTACCTTGGCCTGACCATAGCCGGCATAGACACCCTTGAGTTCAAGGAGGGGTGGCTCGGATTTTTCCGGAGCGGGCGTTCCGGACGGCGCCACCCTCCCGCCACCGCCATGTCCTGTGCCGAGATAAACAGAGGCGACGTCGTCCGAAGCGAGCACCTGCTCCGTCGGCCCCTCGGCGAACTTCTTACCGAAATTGATCACGACGCAGTGCGAACAACATTCCCGGACGACGCGGATGACGTGTTCAATGATGATGATCGTACGCTCACCATCGGCGAGAGAGCGAATGAGCCCGATCAGTTCGGATATTTCCTGATCGACCAGCCCTGCCCCAACCTCATCCAGCAGCAACAATTTCGGCTTGAGAGCGAGAGCGCGGGCGACCTCCAGCCGCTTCCGGCGCAACAGCGGCAGGGTGCGGGCGGTGAGGTGCGCCACAGAGGCAAGGCCGGTCTTATGCAGGATGTCGCGCCGTTCTTCCGTTGCACTCCGGCCCGACTGAAAGGGATCGATGGCGAATTGCGCGACCTCGAGATTTTCGGTGACCGTCATGTCCAGGAACGGTCTCGGAATCTGATAGGTCCGGCCCACTCCGAGCTTCGCCCGCGCCGGTGCCGGCAGATCGGTGATGTCTTGCCCGGCCATCACGATGCGGCCGGCCGACGGCTTGAGGGCTCCCCCCAACAGCCCGATCAGCGTGCTCTTTCCGGCGCCGTTGGGGCCGATGATGCCTGTGACCTGTCCGGTGGGGATGGACAGGTTGAGGCTGTCGGTGGCGACGACGCCGCCGAAGCGCTTGCTCAACCCTTCGATCCGGAGAAAATCACCCACGAGACAATCCCCCTTCGGCAAGGCGGGTCCGTCGGGAACCGGACAGGCGCTCCATCAGGCCGAGGACCAAGCCGCAGATGCCGCTCGGCGCGAAACGGATGAGCAGGATCATGATGACGCCGGTGGCCGCCACATGGAACTCGGGATAGTCGGCCAGCAACTCCGACAAGACGACAGCGATAACCGCCCCGACGATGGCGCCAAAACGCCTTCCTGTGCCGCCGATGATCACCATGGTAAGCGCATCGACGCTCCAGGACATGCCGAAGCTGCCATAGGGTTCTATGGCGCCAAGGCGGATACCCTGCAATGCGCCAGCGCTGGCGATAAGCGCGCTGGCGACGGCGAAGACGGTGAGCTTGACGCGGAAGGACACGACTCCCATCTGGCCGGCCGCGTCCTCGTCATCACGGACCGCCTTCAGCAAAATGGCAAAGCGGCTCCCGGTGCCCACCGCCATGATCAAGGTCACGATGACATAGAGCAGAAGCGCATAGGTGAAGAGGGCATGGGAGTCCGGCGGATCCTGATCGAGAACGAGGCCGGTTGCCCCATTGAACCACGGCACATTGATCATGAAGAGCCGCAGCGACTCACCGATCGCCAACGTGCCGACGGTGAAGTAGAGACCCCGCAGGCGGAAGATGGCCCCCGAAACCAGAACGGCGAGCATGGCCCCGCCGACTGCGGCGATCCCGACCGACGCGCCGATCCCGAGCCCCGTGCGATTGAGCACGCCATAGGCGATGTAGGATCCCAGACCGAAGAACGCCGCAGAGCCCAGCGATACGAGGCCCGTATAGCCAGCAAGCAGGTTCCAGCTCTCTGCAAGAACGGCGGCGATCAGAAGATGGAAGCCGATTTCGACCCAGTAGTCTCCTAATGAGCCCTGCGCCACGAAGAGAACGGCCTCTATCGCGAGAAATACGGTGAGGCTCCAGAATGTTGATTGGCCGCGGGTGAGGTGGTTGGCAAGACGCGACATTATCCCCGCTCCCTGAGAAAGCCCTTCGGTCGCAGGGCAAGAACCAGCAGAAACATCAGAAAGCCAGCGAGATCGCGATATCCGTCGCCGAACACCAAGCCGCCCAGACTCTGGATCAGCCCGATGGCTATGCCCCCGACCAGGGTCCCGGCCACGCTGCCGAGTCCGCCCAGAACGATGATGGCGAAGTCCGTCAGCAGATAGGTTGCGCCGGTCGTCGGGGTGAACGAGAAGGCAATACCCATCAATGTGCCGCCGATGCCGGCCGCCGCCGCACCGAGAGCGAAGGTGAGGGCGTGCACCCGGCCCACATTGACGCCGATGATTGCAGCAGCACGCGGATCGTCCGTGCTTGCCCGCAGGTCACGTCCGAAACGCGTGTGGGCGATCATGAAATGCACGCCCAAGATCACGACGACCGAGATAGCAAAGCCAATGATGTAGACCTGCGGAACGCTGATCGCACCAAGTTCAAGCGGCATGCTGGCATAGGGTCTGTCAATCGATCGCGTGTCGGCAGACAGAAAAGCAACGAATAGATTTTGCGCGATGACGGCAAGACCGAATGTCGTCATCATCGGTGCTTCAGGCCCACGGTGCGCGATCGGTCGCAGAAACGCGATGTAGACCAAGTAACCGCCCGCCCCGACCCCAAGGCCGATCAGCGGCAACAGCAGCAGCGGGTCGATGCCCGTCCACATCAAGAGAAACAGGCCCGCATACGCACCGACGACGAGCAGTTCGCCATGCGCCAGGTTCACGAGACGCATCACACCGAGCACGATGGACAGGCCGAGTGCCGTCAGCGCAAGCATGCCGCCGAGCAGGACACCGGAGAGCAAGGTGCTGATGACGATGAATGGATCAGACATGGCCACACCCCTTCGATGGACCAGATTGTGAGTCCGAAGCCGCGTCCGGCACCGCCGACGCCGGATGGGGAGCGCAAAAGCCAGCGCACCATCCTTCGTCGATCGGCAGTCGAGCACAGGCGGTACGCGTACCGTCGTCACCCGACATGCCGGCTGACGCGCGTCGGACGCGATCAGGGGAGCGGAAAGAGAATTGTTCCGGTCGCGCGGTCCTTGGGCCACACCACGACGGTCTTGCCCGACTGCCACTGCAACTCGACCAGGGGCAGCCTCGCCGTATGAGCCGCATCGAACTTGACCGGTCCGACCACGTAGATCTTGTCGGTCTTGGCGATGGCCTCGTTGATCTTCGGGCGATCGAGTGTGCCCGCCGCGGCGATGGCGTCCAGCAGAACCTGCGCAGCGGTGTAGCTGTCCGCGATGTGCTGACTCGAGGTCAGCTTGGTTTCCGCTTCGAAGCGGGTGGCCAGATCCTTGGCGCCTGGATAGGGAAATGACGGGTCCCAGTAGCCGCCGACCAGGACGCCGTCGGAGAGCGCTCCGAGCGCTTCCGCGAACTGAAGCGGCTCAGCCCCCTTCTCGATGACAAGAACCTTGGGCTTGTAGCCGGCCGAAGCCATCTGCTTGCGGATCGACACCGCCTGCGGCGTGATGGCGTCGACGACGACGATATCCGCTCCCTTCGCCTTGGCCTCGGCGACGATGGAGGTGAACTGCGTGTTGTCGACCGGGAATGAGGCTTGCTGCACGATTTCGAAGCCCGCTTCCGCCGCGGCCTTCGGCCAGATCACGCCACCGACGACCTGTCCATCAGGCCCATTGTCGTGCAAGATCGCGATCTTCTTGTTTGTGTTCAGATCGTAGCCGAGTATTGTCTGAATCGTCGCTTGGGCCGTGTCTTGTTCTGCGAAGAAGAGATCCCAGACATATTTCCATTTCTTGACGCTGGTGAAGGCGCCGAGCGGATCGCATCCCGTCACCATGGGCACCTTGGCGCGCTCGGCGACCAGCGCCCCCGCGTTCACGAGAGCCGGCGTGCAAGAGCCCAGAACGGCCACGGAATGGTCGCGGGAAATGAGGCTCTCGGTGTTGGACGCCGCCGCGTTGGGGTCGCTCTTGTCGTCGCGCACGACAAGCTTCACGATTGCTTTTTTGCCGTCGATCGTGATGCCGCCAGCCTTGTTTACCTCGTCGACCGCCGTCTGGTAGCCCCATTTCTGGAAGTTGCCGAAGCCGGCCAGGGGGCCGGAGAGTGGCAAGGACGCGCCGATGACGATCTCGTCGTCGGCCATGGCCGGCCCGCAAAGCGACGCCGCAAGCAGAGCGCCTGCCAAGATTGCCGTTGATCCAAATCTGAAGATGCTTTGGTTCTTCATGAGCGTTCCCCTCGGTTCATTCTTTTTTGGCCGGCGACCATACGATCGCTCGTTAGCTTTTTGGCAGTCGGCCGACACGCGAGCCGGCGAGGTTTGTCAGGATCAGAAGGTCGCGTCTCCAGTCACTTGGCGATAGAGAATGGGCAGGAGATCGGCGAGATAACCCATCTCCTCGGTGGCGTGCTGATGCAGGCGACGGGCGAACTCCGTGTTCAGATGGGTCCGTCGGAGCCCGACCGCGATGTCTTCCGGCAGGAGCTCGCCGCTTTGGCGATCAGCAATAAGTCCGAGCCAGAAGCGCGAGCGCATTTCACAGCCGAAATCCGTATCGCGGACGAAGTGAACCATGCGACCGATGTGGACCGGTTTGTCCTGTTCACCGATGCGGGCGCAGACGGCTACCGCCCCGGAGGCATCGTATCGTTCAGGGTCAAACGTTTCGGCAGGATGATGAAAATCGATCCGCAGATCGAACAGCGGACCATCGTCGCCAGCGAGATATTCCTGCACAAGGTGGCTGGCGCCGATATATTGGCCGGCTTCGCGGTTTTCCCATCCGGAATAGACGTGATCGCGCGGATGCCAGAGCTTATATTGGTCGGTACCGCCAAGCCAGCCGAACCACCAATGGACCATCTTTGCACGGCAGCGGGGCATGCGGGTCAGAGCCGCTACGAGCCACTTGCCACCCGAGAGTTCCTTCACACCGGATTCGAACGGAAGGTATCCGGGATTCAGAAGATCGTTTGCTTCACTAAATTCCATGGCACCCTCGTCATGTCTTGGAGTAATTTCCGATTTGATGGAATCATCAGATCGACAAGAAATCCCTCCAGATTCAAAATCTTGAGAATATCCGTGTTATTCAGATCGATTCGATCTGAACGGGATATGCTCTAGTGTTCATAAGTGTGCAGCCCAAGGATTTGCCGTGCCTCCTCGGCGGTCGCCGGCTCGTTGTTGGCCTCGTTCACCAACCGCACCGCTCGCGCGACGAATTCAGCGTTGTTTCGAGCGAGCCGGCCTCTCGCGTAGTAGACGTTATCCTCGAGGCCGACGCGGATGTTCCCGCCGAGCGCGAGCGTCGCCAACAGGATCGGCATATGCCCGGCACCGATCCCGAACGCCGACCAGAGCGATCCTTGCGGCAGCAGGCTCTTCAAGAAGACCAGATTTTCAACTGTTGCGGCGATGCCACCGGCGGCACCGAGCACGAACTGGAAATATCCGGGAGATTTCAAGACCCCCTTCTGCATGTAGTGCAGCGCCGTGTAGAGCATTCCAGGATCAAAGATCTCGATTTCCGGCCGGACCGAGATCTCTTGCATCAACAGACCGAGGCGTTCGAGAAAGGCCGGATGATTGACGAACAGCGTCGAGTGCATCCAGTTCATGGTGCCGGCATCGTAGGATGCCAGTTCCGGAAGCAGAGCCTGCAAATGCGCCATTCGAGCCTCGTCGCTGGCGCTCAAGTCGCCCGACGTGGTCAGGTTGAGGACGATGCTGCAGCCCTTCTCGCGGATGCGGTGTACGGTCTCGGCGAAGCGATCCTTAGACATGGATCCCCTGCCGGCCTCGTCGCGCATGTGAAGATGCGCGATCGCGGCGCCGGCCTGCCAACATTCATAAACATCCTCGGCGATTTCGCGCGGTGTCAGCGGCACTGCCGGATTGTGCTCCTTGGTCGGAAATGCCCCCGTTGTCGCCACGGTGATGATCGTTTTAGCCATGAGCGGATCCGCCTCTTGGGTCAGCGATAGGCTTTCGAGGCCCGGAGCTGCCGGATTAAACGCTTCTGAAAGGCGCGTTGCCTGCGCTCTGCAGTCGCTGGATCGTATGAGTAGAAGCCTTCCCCGGTTTTCACGCCGAGCTTGCCATCCGCGACTTTGCGACGGAGAAGTTCATTGCCACGGCGCGAAGCATCCATGACCGGCAACAGGTTGTCCGCGACGGTGAGCCAAATATCGAGCCCTCCGAAATCCGCGACCTCCAGCTGCCCCGTCGTTGCGTAGCGGAAGGCGGGGCCGAACTTCAGCGCGCGGTCGACGTCCTCCGGGGCAGCGATCCCCTGCTCGATGAGGGAGAAGACCTCGCGGGCGACACCCTGCTGGATGCGGTTGGCGACCAACCCGGGCACGTCCTTGAGCACCTTCACCGTCTCCTTGCCGATGTCGCTATGGAGCTCCGCAACGGCGTCGTAGAGCTCGCCCGGCATGTTGCCGAAGAACGACAGTTCTACGATCGGCATGACCAGAGCGGGATTGTACCAATGGCTCAGCATCATGCGGGCGCGGCGAGGCTGGCCCGTCTTTTCCATCAGATGTTCCAGCGGCAGGCTGGAGGTATTCGATGCCAGGACGGCTTCCGCAGGGGCCAGCGCATCAAGTTCCGCAAACAGAGCCTGCTTAAGCTCCAACCGCTCGGGAATGGCTTCGACAATGAACTGGCGATCCGCGGCAGCGCCTGCCAAGCCGTCCGAGATCCGGATGCGTCCAAGGGCGGCTGCGGCCTCGTCAGTGGAAACCACGTCTTCCTCGACGAGAGGTGCAAGGGTCTCCGCTGTCCTCCTCAGAAGGCTGCCGCGTTGAGCGGCCTCCGGCTCGTAGACCACGACATCCTTGCCGCCGAGGGCGAAGGCCGCCGCGATGCCCTGCCCCATCAGTCCGCCGCCGATAACGCCGATCCGCTCAATCATCGGAGCCTCCTTCGGGCTATCCGGCGGTATAGCCGCCGTCAGCATGGAGAATGTGCCCTGTGTAGAAATCCGACGCGCGCGAGCAGAGGAACAGCAGCGGCCCGGCGAGATCTTCGGGTTCGCCCAAGCGCCCCTTGGGAACGCGAGCCAGGAAACCCTTCCGGACCTCCACGGCACGGTCGGTGTCCTCGAACATCCAGGCCGTCAGCGGCGAGCGAAAGACCGTGGGCGCTATGGCGTTGACGGTGATCCCACTGTCGCCCCATTCGCAGCCGAGCGCCCGCGTAATGCCGTCTATGGCCGCCTTGGAGGCGCAATAGGCCGAATAGCCGGCCGGATGCCCAAGCTTGCCCCGCGCCGACGACATCAGCACGATCTTGCCGCCGCGCCCTTGGCTCAACATGCGCCGGCCGACTTCGCGGGCCATCAGCCAGCTCTGCGTGACGTTGGCGTCCATCACGTCGAGAAAGCGTGAGGGCTCCATGTCGACGATCTTGGCGACATCGTTCTTGCCGGAGGCGACGACGAGGATGTCGACACCGCCGAAAGCCGCAACGGCATGCTCGACGATTCCGGTGCAGGCCTGCTCGCTATCGGGGCGCGCCTGCAGGCCGACGACATCGTCGCAATGCCGCCGGCAGGCGGCGACGGTGTCTGCCAGAGCCCTCTCGCTACCGGCAACGGCGACGACCTTTGCACCGGCTCCCGCCAACACTTCGGCGGCAAGCGCCCCGAAAGCACCGGAGGCACCCGTCACGATGGCAGTTTTGCCGCGCACGTCGAACAGCGAAAGCGGATTGCTGAAGATGGCGCTCATGGCTGTCCCTCGACAGCGTGCCCCGGCGGATAGGGGATCACGACCAGCAGGGTGCAAGTATGGTTCGACCGGTTCTCAAGGACGCGCACCTCGCCCGGGGCGATGGTGCAACTGTCGTATCGGCCGAGGACAATCTCGGAACCGCCGGTGGTGACGGTCATCGTGCCATCGAGGACCACGTAGACCTTCTCGAAGGGGGTAGAATCCGGCCCGGCTCCCCCGCCGGGCAGGAATTGCGAAAGGCCGACCCATTGATTTTTCGGTCCGCCAGGTTCGAAGCCCTGAAGGCGAAGCCCGACCGTCTGTCGATGATTGGGCGCGTCATAGGGCTTTGCCTCGGCAAAGCGCTTGACGAACATCAGAAGGCCTCGCCTCTCTCGATCCGGTAGTCCTGCGAGGGGTCGACGATCGCCACCAGGCGGATGATGCAGCCGTCGCCGCGGTCCCAATTCCACGGGAAGAAGGCGAACGTTACACGCTTGCCGGTGACGGCATCGAGATCGCCGCCGACATTTTCAATGCCGAGAATTCCGGCCTTGAACAATTTGCGATGGACCGGCTCCCATTCCGGGAAGTCGTCCTTCCAATCGCGGCCGCCGGACCATTCGAAATATTCCTTCTGAAGGTCGACGTGCTTGATGATCGGACCTATGCCGTGGGGACCGATCGCCGTCGCCAGCGGATGGTCGTTGGCCTGCGTATCGTGACCGACGACCTTGACCTTCTTCTCGATGAACCAATCGGCTGCGGAAGGTACAAAGCCGGGCGCGCGCAGGAAATAATCTTCGCTGTCATCGTAGATGTGGTGATAGCCGGTATTGACGATCACCACGTCGCCGGGACGCACAGCTCGGCCCGCCGCTGCTTCGAGATCGTCATAAGTGATCGGCTCCCACTTCTTCTTGGGTATCGACACGACCAGGCCTGAGCCGAAGAAGTGCGGCAAGGGCACCTCGTCGATGAAGGGAGTCCCCTGCACCACATGCGCCGGAGCGTCGATGTGGGTCGTATTGTGCATGCTTGTGGTGATCCTCTGAGAGAGGACACCCGATTTTGCCATATAATGGATGCGCTCAATCTTGACATCTTCAAAATATGGCCAGTTCGGCGACTGGTATCCGAAGCGATGCGAGAGATTATAGAATTTGAGACCCATCGAATTATCGAGGTTCGACTGAAACTCGATACCGCGCACCTTGATTGTCACGATATGTTTCTCCCTGCCGCTCCAGCGAAGCGGAGCGCCATTTTGCATTATTGATTTTTGGGGCGGACTGTTTGCCGTGCCGCTCTACCGCATTGTAATACAGCCGTCCCGCAATGCGGTCAATATGTATTGCATGATGGATTTTGGTGTCTCATATTGCGATACAGATGGCGGACCTCGTTGGAGCGTTGACCGCTTTGGGATAGACGTGCGCAACGGGTATTTTCGGGCGCACCGAGGGATCACGGATATGGGCGGCATCGACTCCAGCGCAGAACGCACCGGAGGAATTCAAGTCATCGCTCGTGCTGCAGCAGTCTTGCGCGCTCTGCGGGACCAGCGAGAGGGGCTCAGCCTCAGCCAGATCTCGGAGCGCGTGGAGTTGCCGCGCTCGACTGTGCAGCGGATTGTCTCAGCGTTGCAGACGGAACGCCTCTTGATATCAGCGGGGCCGGACGGGGGAATTCGGCTCGGTCCGGAACTGCAGTCCTTGGCCGAAGCCGCCCGCATCGATCTCGTGGAACTGCTACGGCCGTTCCTCCAGAATCTGGCGGCGGAGACTGGCGAAACACTCGACCTCGCCGTGTTGCGCGGGAAGCGCCTGATCTTCATTGATCAAATCCCGGGCACCCAGAGGCTGCGCGCTGTTTCCTCCGTCGGCGAGGTCTTTCCGCTCACCACCACGGCAAATGGAAAAGCCTGTCTCGCGCTGATGAGCGACGACGATGTTGCAACAATCGCACGCGACGAGTGGGCGCACGACGGGCGCACCGGCGATCTGGACGCGTTTCTGGCGGAGATCCATAAAGTTCGCCAAACCGGCCTCGCGTTCGACCTCGGCGAGCATACCGAAGGCATAAGCGCGATTGGCATAGCCTTCCGCGATGCACGTGGTGGTATCTACGCGGTGTCGATCCCGACGCCGACAGCGCGCTTTGCCAACCGCCGCCGCGATCTTTCCGAAGCCATCATGCGTCTTTCCGGCCAGATCGCCCGGCTGCTCTCGACGGTTCTGTAGCATCCCCTAACCGGCAACGCGCGCCGAAGCGCCCCCTTCCGCGTGTAGGCTCGCCCTGCCCGCTGGACGACGTCTTCGTCGCCTTGAAAGACGTCATCCCGCATCTGACGCGCTCGTCGCTGCACCGGCGCCTTGCCACGAGAGGTCGGCAAATCGGGGGCGGAAGGCGCACGCGGCGTCCGCTCGAACCCGGCGACTGCGTCATCAAGACCCTTATTGTCATCAGGAACAACTTCGCGTCGGGTGCGGGCCTGGGAGGCGATTGTTAGGCCACGGACTCACGGATAAGCTGGCCCAGCTTGGAACTCGACTAATCTGGGGGGAGGCGGGCGCGAGCATGGATGGCCAGGCTAGCGACATTTTGCGGTTCATCCGAAGATACATAAAATACGATTTCCGCCGCGAGGTTCTGACATGGCTTAAGGTCGCGGCGTTCTATGGGCCGGCCGTCGTGATCGTGGCCGTCCTCGCACTCATGATCCTCGTCTATATCGAGCCGTTTCCCCGACACCCGACCGTTCTTGCCATTGGCCAACGGGGTACGCTAAGCACCGAACTCGGCGAGGCCTACGAAGCCTATTTCCGCCGCCAGGGTCTGTCCCTTCAGGTTCGAAGCCGCATCGGCCTCGACAATGTCGAGAGGGATATATGGGATCCAAAGTCCGACATCACCGCCAGCTTTGTGGTATCGGGAGCCGGCTCGCCATCGGACTATAAAGACCTCGTCTCTCTGGGTAACGTTGCGATCGCGCCGGCCTGGCTGTTCTACCGGGGCGACACCGTCAAAGTCGATGATCCTTTCCAGTATTATAAGGACAAGCAGATCGCTGTCGGCGCACCGGGAACCGTCAGCCAGAAGTTGTTCTCCACCCTGATGGAACTGAACAATCCGGGTACGGGCGACAGGGCGAACTTCCTCAAGCTTCCGCATGCCGAAGCAGTCGAACAGCTGATGGCGGGCAAGATCGATGCCGTCTTCATCGTTGACGGCTTCGGTTCGCCTCTCGTCCAGCAGTTGCTGCGGGATCCCGACATCAAGCTGATGAACTTTCCGCTCGCCGACGGCTATGTGCGACGCCTGCCATTCCTGCAGAAGGTGACGGTTCCACGGGGCGCCATCGACATCGCCAGCATCAGGCCGGAGAGCGAAGTGGCGCTTCTCGCATCCGGCGTGAATCTCCTGGTCCAGAAGGACACGCATCCGGCGGTTCAGTGGGCCTTTCTCATGGCGGCCCGTGACTTCTCGCTGAAGTCGAGCCACTTCTTCCCAATCGCCGGGAGCCTGCCGCAATACAAGGATAACCGCTTCCCGTTGAGCCCGATCGCAACGCGCTTTTATACAAGTGGCGTCCCCGAGATTTTCAGTTATCTGCCGCTCTGGCTCGCCGCGTTGCTGGAGAATGTCTGGATCATTCTGCTCGCCCTCCTTCTTCTTGGCTTGCCCCTTATCAAGAAGATTATCGGCTATCGGGGCTTCGCGTCCCAGAAGCTGCTCTGGCTGCACTTCTGGGAGCTTCGCTATTTGGAGGATGAACTCGCCGCCGCCGGCACGGTGGCCGAGGCACGAACTGTGCTCGAACGATTGAACCAGCTCGACGACACCACGGCGCGAAGTTGGGTGCAGGACGACCAGATGCGCCACTATTTCAATCTTCGGCGATGCATCGCCAGTGCAAAGCAAGACACGGAAAAGAAAATGTCTAGCCTTGGTGAATCCAAGCGCGCGTCGGGGGCCGGCAATTCATGACCTACTCTTTTCTGCAATATATGTCCGACACCCAGCTGCTCGTGCTGTTGCCCCTGGTGGCCTGCATCGCCCTGCTGGTGATAACGGTCGCCCTGCGGTTCATGAACCGGACATGGAACTGGTTCGACTATGACAGCGACGTCGTCGATACCGCGACGCAGAACAGCATGTCCGGTGCCTATGTGGTGCTCGGCTTTGTCCTTGCGCTCGTCATGACCACCGCGTCCAATCTGGATGACAAGGTCTCGCAGGAAGCTCAGGCTATCAAGAGCCTGAACCGGATGCTGATCCTCGATGGCACGCCCCCGGCCCTGAAGGCCCGTGACGCGCTGCTTGCCTACACCAACTCCATCATCGTCGACGAGTGGCCCGATCTCAAGCAGGGGCAAGGCAGCGATGTCACTTCAAATGCTCTGGTCAATGTATTCCTGCAGATCAACAGGATAGATCCCAGCACCGAAAAAAGAATCGTGATCTTTTCCAAGATTATCGATGCAGTGGATCATGTCGCGCAAGCCCGCAACGACCGCATCCTCAGCGTCACCAGCGCACTTCCGACGATGTTCTACACCGTGAGCCTGCTTAGCATTCTGGGTGTCATCGTGATCTGCGGACTGAGACTGATCGAGGCAACGCCCCTGAGGGCCGTGATCATGGCGATACAACTCGTGATGCTGACCCTGATGCTGGCGGCCATCGCCATTATCGACCTTCCGTATCTTGGGGATACGTCCACCTCCGCCGAAAGCCTGCAGGAGGTTTATAACGGCCTGAAGCTGCAGTCGCCCACGCCGCTCCAACCGGGAGCGCAGTGACATGGCACAATCTGATCCGGTCGTCTTGCAGGGACCAATTACGGGCGTTCGACGCCTTCGTGCGGGCACCACCTATGTGGTCGCGTCAGAGGTCCGGGTGCAGAAAGGCGGGCGGCTGGTCGTTGAGGATGGAGTGAACATCCTGATCCTGAACGGTGTGCTGCCCTCCAGTTCGATCGCCCATGCGGCCCTGATCTTCGACCAGGGCTCGGTCCTGCAGGCAAAGCGGCTGTATGTGCGGGCCTGTGACGATCGTTTCCGGGTCGTGAAGGCGGCCGACAATGGCGGCCTGTGGTTCTTCGGCGGCTATCGCAGCGCAGAGAAGGACGGCCTTTCCGTCACCGCCGATCGGCCAAGCGCTGCGTCGTCCTTCAGGGCCGATCTGATCGCGGTCTATTATCTCGGTCATGGGGATCCCGTCCGGCAGAGCCGGGATCCGCTGCAGGATGATCGCGACGGGCTCTCCATCATGGGGGTGGGGCCGCAGGAATGGGATGTTACCGAGCTTAGAAGCTTCCATTCCGGCGATGACGGGATCGACCTCACCAATTCTCATATCGCGGTCCAGCGCCTTCGTGTGGTGGCACCGGCGGAGGATGGCATAAACCTCAGCAGCAGCATGCTGCAGGTCGCTCGAAGCCTGAAGGTCGATGTGACGATGACGGATGTCTCCGACCGGGACATCTTCGATCTCGAGACCGATGACGGCCCGAGCTATGTCGAAATCGCGCGCCACTGCCATGTGGATATTGTCGGGGTGTTTGGCGACGATCTGTCCCTGCGCAGTCCAGACATGCCCGAGGCGGACCATACGCGCGATATTTCCTACCGCTTCAAGGGTTTCCTCCGCTTGTCGCCAGCACTGGTGTTGTCGCTGAACGAGGATTGATGGGGAGCCGCGCATGAACCACGCACTCCATCCCGCCCCGTTGCCAGCGAGAAAGGCACGCCGCCGCGTGGGGGCGCTGTCCGGGTTCCTCGCGGGCTCGCTGTTCGGGTTGATGGCCGGGCTTGCGCCGGGCGCGGCCGACGCCGCTGCCCCGCAGACGCAAGCCTGTCCAGCGCCAGCCGCCACATCGGCCGGCAGCGCGGGCCAGCACTGGGCGTCTCCAGCCGAAGCGAACAACGACGACAAGGCCCCGCAACCCTGCGCATCCTGTGCGGAGCCAGCCAATGCTGGCGCCGGGACTTGCGCGGTCTATCGGTTTCTCGCATCCGCCGCCTGCGCCGACGGGCGGTGCCGCGATGCGCAGGGTGAGTTCGTGCGTCGTGAAAATGGCGGAGACACCTTCTTTTTGCAGCATGACACCCGCTTTCGCGATCCGATACGCTTTGCCCGGGCGCGGGGGGAAAATTGTCGCGTCCTGCTTTGGGCGATCGAGCCCGTGGTCGGGATCGAGGACGTCCCTGGCTATTCCGGGCGTCACTACTGGCAGGACGCCTATGTCGCTTCACAGCGCATGGTCGAACCACCCTTCGCGAAGGACGATGTCGCCTTCGCCATCCAGCCTGCCACGACGCGCGGCCAGCATCAGTTCCATATCCATATCGGAACGCTGAAGCCCGACTATCGCGCGGCGCTCGCCGCGCTGCCGCCCGACGCGACGCACGTTCGCATCGGCCATTATGATTTTCACGCCCGGTTCATCGCAGTCTCCGCGGGGGCTAATCCATTTGCAGGCATCGACGTGCTTGCCATCGCCCGCAGCCTGATGCCGCGCGGAGCAGCGGATCTGCCGCTCCACGGCGTTTTGGCCACGGTCACCGAAGGCGGCCGGGGTCTCTGGATTCTCACCGCACCGAGGTTCGAACGCTCGGAACTCAATTATGTGAGGCCGGCGGAATGCCGCCTCAACTGACGGAAGCCTTGTTGACCCCGGTTGGGGCCGTTTTGGGGGTATGGATGATGGGCCGCTCCGATATTCTGGCCGCGCTCGTGGCCGCGCTTGGCCTGATGGTGGCTCCCGCATGTGCGCTGGCGCGCGCGGCAGAGCCTGCATCGGCCGCCATTCCGTCGGGGGTGAGTTATGAACTGATCGGCGGCTTGAACGTCGACCAGCTCAATACGATCCTCACCGTCGACGCACCGGCTTTCTTCGGCGTCCCGATCACGGCCAAACCGGCACGGAACGGGGTGAAGCTCTATCGGATCACCTATCCCTCGGTCGTTCCCGAACTGGACAACAGACCCATCGTCGCCACGGGGCTGCTGGCGGTACCGGACACGGAGGGCAGTGTTTTTCCGCTGGTCTCCTATCAGCACGGCACCGTGTACAAGAAAACCGAGGTGCCCTCGTTCCCCCAGGAATCCGAAGAAACCAAACTGATGATCGCGCAATTCGCCGGTCAGGGCTACCTGCTGATCGGCCCCGACTATTTCGGCATGGGCGCCTCCACGGAGCCGGAGGGCTATGGCGTCATGGGCAGCCAGCAGCAGGCGAGCTTCGACATGCTGACGGCATCTCTGGCGGTGCTCCGGCAGCTGAAGATATCGAACGACAAGCTTTTCATCAGCGGGTGGTCCGAAGGCGGCTTCGTCACAATGGCCTTCCTTCAGCGGCTCGAACGGGCGGGCGTGAAAGTGGACGCCGCCGCGACCGCCAGCGCACCGGCGGACATCTACTCCTTGCTCAACGGCTTTCTCAATTTTCCGCGAAAAAACGACGCCACATGGGCCAATGTCCTCTACATTCTCTCGGCATTCTCCTTCGAGAATTACTACCGCATTCCCGGCCTGGCGCGAACGATCATTGCCCCGGAATATTACGACCTCGCGAAGCGGGTTTATGAGCGGCAGGATTACAAGAAAGACGAGATCCCGACGAACCTCAAGATACTGATCCAGCCCGCCTATTTTGATCCGGAATTCTTCGCGCAATCCGCCTATGGCAGGATTGCGCTGGCCACCCAAGCCTATCGATGGATCATCAAGACGCCGCTGCGCAATTATTACGGCGAAGATGACGAGATCGTTTCCGTCGGCCTTGGCAGGCTGGTCATGGAGTACCAGCGAGGCATTGGTGCCGGCAACAGCCGCGTCGAAGCTATCTCGACCGGGCCGACAAACCACCGCGGCACCTTTGCCACGGCCGTGCCGCGCTGGAAGGAATGGTTCGATACGAAGTGAGCGCCTGCCGGCTGACGCCCGTAGGTCGAACATCGACCGAAGGCGACGGGAATGTCCCCTGGCGGCGCATGAGGCCCCTGTTCTTCACGACAGACACCACACCGTGCGCGGGCGGCGCCCCCCCCCGGCCGCGCTCGAACCATGCCGCGGCAGAACGGCCAGATGACATTCCGCCCGGGATTGCTCTTTCCAATCGCCCTGCCGTGCGCCATATAGACGGCTTGACCGTCGCTTCCGACGCGTCTTTCCAAACCAGCAGTTCGGCTGCATGTGATCGGACAGGATTTGCAGGTTCTCGTACGCGACAACAATGTCGACCAGGCGTTGAGAGTTCTGAAGAAGAAGATGCAGCGTGAGGGCATCTTCCGGGAAATGAAGGCCCGCCGCGCCTATGAAAAGCCCTCTGAGCGGCGCAACCGCGAAGATGCCGAGGCTATCCGGCGCGCCAGGAAGGCTGCTCGCAAGCAGGCCGTCCGGGATGGCCTCATCGCAGCGCCAAAAAAGAAGCCGATGACCGGCCGTGGCCCCGCCAGACCGATGGCTCCGACCGCCGAGTAAAATTAAACCCCACACAGGGTTGTGTTATTGCGCAGCCCTGTGTAGGATTAAGCATCGATCTTGGACGTTGAACTTTGTTTCGCGCATATTGCGCCATAGCGAACTTCCTCTCAAATCGATGTCAACGTGACGCTCGCAAGCTTGCGGGCGATCGAATTTCTATGTCGACTGAAGGATATATCGCCATGGCGACAGGTGTTGTGAAGTGGTTCAACAGCCAGAAGGGTTTTGGCTTCATTCAGCCCGATAACGGCGGACCGGACGTGTTCGTTCATATCTCGGCTGTGGAGCGGGCTGGCATGTTCGGCCTGAACGAAGGTCAGAAGATCTCCTACGAGATCGAGACTGACCGTCGGAGCGGCAAGAGCTCGGCCGGCAGCCTCCAGGCTGCTTGAGGATTGGCTCCGGCCTCTGACCACGGATGTACTGGCAGGTGCCGTTGAGGCAATTTTGGGAAGGCCGGGGAAACCCGGCCTTTTTTATTTTTCGAAGGGAATGAAACATGACAGCTCTCACGCGTGACACGGTTTTCAAGCCAAAACTGTCCCAGACCGAGAGCAAGGCCGACGCGGTCTCGCGGATCGCCAGATCGATGATCGAACAGGAAGCCTCGCTTCGTCAGGCGAAGACCGCGCGTCTGCGCGAGGCCCGGCTGGCAAAGGAGGCCGCCGATGCCGCTGCGACGGCTCCGAAGCCGGCGCGCAAGAGCGCCAAGCGGTAACGCCCGTGCCCACGTTCACCAGCTGAGGCCGCAATTCGACCTAGCCGGTGCCGGTATCCGTCCCGGCGGGCCCAGCCACGAAGCCGGGGCGAACGCACTTGCCGGCGTGCTTTGCCGAGCGCGCTTGGCCCAACGTGCTCGCCTGAATGCCTGACAAGACACCGCCGGGCGGGATGCCGACTGCGCGACGCTCCCTCGGGCCTCGGGTCATCGCGTCCCGACGCCACATCGGTCGGCCTGACCTGCCGGACTGCGCCTCAACCGGAGGCTCCCGTCGGATGCGGTCTCCCGTTCACCCGGTTTCCGCTGAGGGGCTTCGCGGGAGCGACATGCGAACAGCGCCCCTGCGTCAGCCGGCCTGCGCCATTTCCGTACCGCTCTCGTAGCGTGCGAGGATGTCGGCGAGACTCGGAATGTCCGAGATGCCGTCCATGTCGATCCGGCCGACGACCGCGCCGCGCGACAGCACGACGACCTCGTCGGCGGCATCGAAAATCTCCTGAACTTCCGTGCAGAACACCACGACCGAGCGGCCCTCGGCTGCGAAGTCGCGCAGCAGTTCGTAGATGTCGGCCTTGCTGGAGATGTCGACGCCACGCGTCGGCTCCTCGATCACGATGATGTCCGTGTTCTGTTCCATTGCCGCGCCGAGCACGACCTTCTGCTGGTTGCCGCCGCTGAGCGCGGTGATCGGCAGATCCGTTCCGCCGGTCTTCACGCGGTAGCGGGCGACGCTGCGCCGCGCGAGCGCTTCGATCCGTGCGGGGTCGAGCAGCCGGCCCCGCCCGCCGATCACGTCGCTGCCCAGCCGGGCGGCCAGGTTCTCGCCGACGCTCATGTTGTGAAACACCGTGTGGCGCCGGCTCGCGGCCAGGTAGGAGACGGACGCCGCGAAGCGGAGCCTCGATCCATCGGCATCCTGCATCGGGCGGAAGGCGCCGATCGCCTGGGCGAGTTCGCGTGCGCCGGAGCCCTCGACACCGGAGAGCGCGACGACACGGCCGGGCATCAGATCGAGGGATACCTCGCGGAACGCACCGTGGCGGTCCGAACAGCGATCGAGCCGCAGCACCGGCCTGGACGATCCGGCTGACCGCACCGCCCGCGTCGACGCAGGATTAGCGACTGCGTGCGTCGCGTGCGTGGCCGTCAATTGCGCGGCAATCGCCGTTTCGCTGATGGCCGCGCCCCTGATCTCGTGGTTGATCCGCCCATCGCGAAGCACCAGAACGCGTTTGCAGCTGCGCACGAAATCATTGAGGCGGTGCGTGATGAGCAGGACGATGCGATCGTCGGCCGCCAGTTCGCTCATGGTCACGAACAGCGCCTCGGATTCCTGCTCGGTCAGGGCCGAGTTCGGCTCGTCGAACAGATAGACGTCGGCATCGCTGAGCATGGCGCGGGCGATCTCGACGCGCTGCTGAACCGCCAGCGAGAGATCGGCGAGTTCATAATGGGCGAACTGCGCGATGCCGAGACGCTCGAGCACGGCGGCGGCAGCGGCCGGATCCGGCGCAACACGGCCGAACCAGCGCCCCTCGCGGCCGACCGCCAGGTTCTGTTCGACCGTCATGTTCGGCCAGATGTGCGGCTCCTGATGCACGACCGCGACACGGCGCCAGACATCCTGAACCGGCCCGTCCGGGCGCATCAGCACGATCTCGCCGCTGTCGGCCTTCTCTTCGCCGGCGAGCATCCGCATCAGCGTGCTCTTGCCGGCCCCATTCGGCCCGGCGATGCCGATGATCTCGCCCGACGTGAGGTCGAGATCGAGGCCGTCCAGCGCGCGGGTCGCGCCATAGCGCTTGGTGATGGCCTTGCCGGTCAGGCGGATCATGCCGCGGCTCCCGTCCGGGCGGAACGCTGACCGGCGCTGCGGATCAGCTTCTGCGACACGAGGTCGAGCCAGACGGCGCCGATGGTGACGAAGCCGATGAACAGGAGCTGGACGAAGGACCCGACGCCGAGGAGCGCGAGACCGTTGTTGAGGAGCGCCAGCAGGATAACGCCGAGAAGCGTGCCGACGATGGTGCCGCGACCGCCGTTCAGGCTCGCCCCGCCGATGACCACGGCCGCGATCACCTGGAAGGACAGCGAACTCGACTGGGTCGGCCCAACCGATCCCACATAGGAGAAGTCGATGATGCCGGCCACACCCGCCATCAGCGCGCTGAGCAGGAACACCACGTACTTGTATTTCCGCAGGGGGAGACGGGCGACGCGCGCGGCCTCGGCGTTGCCGCCCATCGCCACGAGGCGGAAGCCGAAGATCGTGCGGTGGCGCAGGATCCAGAACAGGATGAAGGCGCCGAGCAGCCAGAGCGTCTCGACCGGAATGTCGTATGCCATCAGCGCGCCGCCAAGGCCGTGAAAGAAGGACAGTTCCCACGCCGGCGGCAGCGGATCGTTGTAGGCGGGCGTGAACGTGGTGGCGTTGCTGATGAGGAGCGAAAGGCCGTCGGCGACGTTGAGCATTCCAAGGGTGGTGATGAAGGAGGGAAGCCCCGCCCGCACCGTCAGGAAGCCGTTGACGAAACCGACCAGGAGCGCAATGCCGAGGCCCGCGCCGAGGGCGACGACAAGCGACGTCGTGAACGGCAGGCTTCCGCCGCCGAGCCACAGCGTGGCCACGACCGTGCCGGCGAGCCCGTAGACCGCGCCGACCGAAAGATCGATTTCGCCGAGCAGGATCACCAGCATCTGGGCGAAGGCGACGATGCCGAGCGCGACCATCGACCGGACCAGCGTCAGCATGTTCTCCGGGCTGAGGAATGCGGAGCGCTGCGACTGGACGATCAGCGCGATCAGCACGATGGCGAGCGCGAGGCCGAGGGTCCTCAGGCTGTTCAGGACTTTTTGCGTGCCCAGGAGGGCGGACAGGGATTTCGTCATGATGGCTCCGGGGCAGCGAAAGCGCAGTGCGTATGAGAACGGCGCGGAGATGGTGCAATCTCCGCGCCGGCGACGGTGTTTCCGCTCCCTCAGTGAGACGCGGCCTTCAGGCGCTCACGGCCTGCCTCTACGCTGAGCTCGTCCTGGCCGCCAGCCTTGGTGATGACGATGGGGCGCAGATACTGCAGCGGATCGGCCGGCGTCTCGCCGGTGGCGAGATATTTCGCGCACTGCTCGACAGGAGCCTGGGCCTGGTTGTCGAAGCCCTGGTCGATGGTCACGAGAGTGGTGCCGTCGGCGATGGCATCGAGGATGGCGCCGCTGACGTTGAAGCCGGAAGTGAACACCTTGCCGTTCAGCTTCAGGTTACGGATGACGTTGCCCACGCCCTCGACACCCTGGTCGGTGTGGAAGAACAGCGTGACGTCGGGGTGCGCGGTCAGGAACGGCGTCACCGAATTCAGCACTTCCTGGGTGGTGAAGTTCTTGCCGGTGGGAATGCCGGACTTCGCGTCATTGAAGAACTTTGCGTCCGGGAACACCGACTTGTAGCCCGCCATGAAGCCTTCCATGCGCGACTGCGCCCACGGCTGGTCCGGCGCGCCGCTGCCCATCGCGATCTGATCGACCTTGATGCCCTTTTCCTTGATCAGCTTGGCGGTCGCCTCGCCGTTGATGGTGCCGGCCTGAACCTCGTTCAGGGCGTAGAAGGCGAAGCGCTTCGCCTTCGGCGCATCGATATTGAGCGTGAACACCGGAATGCCGGCGGCGGCGTACTTGTTGATGATGCCGGTGAACTGGTTCGGCAGCGGCGGCTGCAGCGCAAGGCAATCGACCTGACCGGAGTTCAGCAGCGTCTCGAGTTCGGCGAGCTGCTTGGTGGTGTCGGGATTGACCGGCCCGACCAGGCGGCACTCGGCAGAGAGCTCCTTGTTGGCCGCGTCGCAACCCTTCTTCGTCCCGATGCGCATCTCGGCACCCTGGATCGGAATGCCCGTCCCTTCGATGTCGACGATGATGTTCACCTTCTCGCCGGCCTCGATCTTCTTGACGATCCGCGGCGCGAGCTTGAACTCGCCCCAAGGCATCTGGTGCGTCTTGGCGGCTTCCGGGACGGTCTTCTCGGCGGCATAGGCCGAGGGTCCCGTGCCCGAGACGCCCGCGATGAAGGCCACGCCGGCCATGGCGAGCATGTGGCTGCGAAGGAAGGACATAGGGAGCTCCGTTCTCATCTGGAAATGTTCCGCTAGACAGAACTATGTTTTGTGCAATAGAACTGTATCGGACGAAGTCCCGTTGTCAATATGAGCCCGAGCGCATTTTGTGAGCGCGGCGCGCGATTGGGCGTGAGGGTGAAAGCCACCACTCCCCGGGGCCCGACGGGCCCGTGACTTACGCGCGCACTCGGGGGGATCACTGCAACCGGATTCAAACGCCGGTGAACCCGCATCAAAGGGAATGTCTTTGCCGGCTGCACGGCGCGGATCGGGACGAAGTGCCGGGCGGACCGATGTCCGAGCGGGACGCGGCGAGACGGTCGGCACCTCGCCACCGTGCGGCTCACGAAAAGTTCAGCCGCCGCGCAGGCGCCGGATCATGCCGGGGCCGGCTCCCGCACGCGAACGGGGCGCCCTATGGGACACCGCATGATCAGGAACAGCTGGACGTCCCGAGAACCGGAGGCGTGGGATCAAGCTCCGCGACAGACGCGGGGCGCCTCTCTTCCAAGTCGCGAAGCATGCCAGTAATTCAGGCGTATTTGAGCGAAATTTTCCACAGCCTCGACACTTTTGGGCTCGATGGCGTCTTAGGTCGGACAGTGAATGGCTGCGAATTTTCGAGATATGCTGCGTTCGAATCGATCCGATTTGAACGGATATCGATATCAGTCCAAGGGCGGCAAAGCGGAATGCGCCGGCCCGCCGAGAAGATGACTGATCCGGTCGGCATAAGCCCGAACCGCTGAGCCGAGCTGGTGCAGGTCGGCATCGCTGCGGCCGAGCTTCATGCATGTCACGCTGATCGCGGCCACGGCATCGCCGGTGCGGTCGTAAACGGCGGCCCCGACGCAGACGACGCCGATATTGTCCTCCTCGTTGTCGAAGGCATAGCCGCGCGCGGCGATCTCGCGCAGGTCGTCGATCAGCGCGGCCTGGGTGGTCAGCGTGTGCTCGGTCCGGCGCGGCATGCCGAGGCGGGTCAGGATCGCCATCACCTGCTCGCTCGGCAGCCGGGCGAGCAACGACTTGCCGACCGCGGAACAATGCGGCAGCTCCCGTCGGCCGAGCGACGCGGTCATGCGGAACGGTCCCGGCGCGTCGACGCGACCGATCGCCACCGCATAGCCGTCGTCAAGCACCGCGAGGCGCGAGGTCAGCTGCGTCGCATCGGTCAATTGCTGCAGGATCGGCGTCGCGATCTGGGTGATCCCCATTTCGGCCACGGCGCGGTCGCCGAGATGCACCAGGGTCAGCCCCAGGCGGTAAAGCCGGGCACCACCGATGCGGGTATCCGCCACGAAGCCCCGCGCCACCATGGTCTGCAACAGCGTGAAGGCCGTGGAGCGCGAGACGCCGATCGTCTCGGCGATCTCTCCGACGCTCATGCCCTTTCCGCTCCCGGCACCGAGCGCCTGCAGCACATCAAGCGCCCGGCCGACGCTGCGCAGGGAGTACTTCTCGTCTGGAGTTTCCGTGGTGTCCGACACGTCGATGCGCCCTTTCGGTCTTGCGTTCCCCAGGCTTCTGCAGAGGCCCTTCGACCTGCCATCGATAGCGAGCCACGAGGTCGGTTGACAATATCCACCGCCTGCCCTAACGATTTGTAGGGCAGAACGTTATTCTGTCTAGCCGAACATTAGCATCGTTTCCGTCGCGCGCAATGGCCGAGGCGAAGAAAACGCCACCGCCGACCCGGATCGGCGGCACGCGGCACTCCTCACCCATCGCATCGGCAGCCGCGTCATCGCGCCAGCCCAACACGTCCAGCCCTGGAGAATTCCATGCGTCTTGTGCAGTTCAAGAGCCGGTCTGGCGAACGGAAGGTCGGATTTCCCGACGAGAGCGGCGGCTTCATCGTGCCGCTCGCCGGGCCGAATACGGTCTATGATCTGGCCAGCAGCGCCATCGAACGCGGGGTCGGTCTCGCCGACGCGGTGGCGTCCGCCGCGCACGACGCACCCGTCAGCTACGACGAGATCATCGCCGAAGGGCGCCTGCTCGCCCCCCTCGACCATCCGGAGCCGGCGCGGTTCTGGATCACGGGAACGGGCCTCACCCACATCGGTAGCGCCGATGCGCGCGACAAGATGCACGAGATCGCCCACGGCGCCGATGCCGACATGACGGATTCGATGAAGATCTTCCGCATGGGCCTTGAGGGTGGCAAACCCCGCGAGGGCGAGATCGGCGTGCAGCCCGAATGGTTCTTCAAGGGGCTCGGAACCTGCGTCGTGCCGCCGGAATCGGACATTCCGATGCCGGCCTTCGCGCTGGCGGGCGGCGAGGAAGCGGAGATCGTCGGCCTGTACCTCATCGGGCCCGACGGCAACCCCTGGCGGCTCGGCTTCGCGCTCGGCAACGAGTTCTCCGATCAGGTCACGGAAGCGCTCAACTATCTCTATCTCGCCCATTCGAAGCTGCGCGACTGCTCGATCGGGCCGGAGTTGCTCGTCGGCGATCTTCCCGACGACACGAGGGGCAAGATCCGCGTTCTCCGCGACGGCCGAACCCTGTGGGAGGGCGAGTTCCTGAGCGGCGAAAGCAACATGTCGCACTCGGTCCGCAATCTCGAGCATTACCATTTCCGCTACGACATGTTCCGCCGCCCGGGTGACCTGCACGCCTATTTCTTCGGCGCGCCCCTGCTGAGTTGCGCCAATGGCGTCGAGACGCAATCGGGCGACTGCTTCGAGATCGACGTGCCCGATTTCGGCCGGCCGCTGCGCAATCGCATGGTCGCCAGGCCGGCACCCAGCTTCGTGGTGCGATCGCTCTGATCCCGTTCCTGCCGTCGCGGCCGCATCCAGCCGCGCCCTCCCCTCTTCTCTCTGGAGCCGAATATGGGCCTTCGCTTCGCCGTCGATACGGGCGGCACCTTCACGGATCTGATGGTCGCGACCGAAGTGGGCGTGCTCAGCATGCACAAGGCCTCGACCACGCCCTCCGATCCGGTCGCGGGCGTGATCGACAGCCTGAGGATCGCAGCCGAGGCCGCGGGCGAGGACCTGAAGGCCTATCTCGGCCGCGGCGAGATCCTGGTCCATGGAACGACGCACGCGATCAACGCGATCATCACGGGCTCAACCGCGAAGACCGCCTTCCTGACCACGAAGGGTCATCCCGACACGCTGGTATTCCGTGAAGGCGGGCGCATCGAGCCGTTCAACTTCACCGTGCCCTATACCGAGCCCTACGTTCCGCGCGCGCTGACCTACGAGGTGCCCGAGCGCATCACGGTCTCCGGCGCGATCAAAACGCCGCTCGACGAGGACGCGGTGGTCGCCATTCTCGACGAGATCAAGGCGGCCGGAATCGAGGCCGTCGGCGTGTCCTTCCTGTGGTCGGTGGTCAATCCGGCCCATGAGCTTGCGGTGGGGGCGCTCATCGCGAAGCATCTGCCGGGCGTGCCCTACACCCTCTCCCACGAAATCAACCCGTCGATCCGCGAATATCGCCGGGCGTCGTCGACCTGTATCGACGCCTCGCTGAAGCCGATCATGGGCGCCTACATGCACGGCCTCGAACAGCGCCTGCGCGAGGCCGGGTTTAACGGCCGCGTGCTGGTCGTGACCTCGCAGGGCGGCGTGATGGACGCGGCCCGCGTCGCGGAAGCGCCGGTGCACCTGATCAATTCCGGTCCGAGCATGGCCCCCGTCGCGGCCAAGGCCTACGGGGCCGCAGACGCCGCCGAGACGCTGATCGTCGGCGACACCGGCGGCACGACCTTCGACGTGTCGCTGGTGCGCCGCGGCCGCATCCCGCGGAGCCGCGAGACGTGGCTCGGCCAACCCTTCCGCAGCCACATGACGGGCATGCCCTCCGTCGACGTGAAGAGCATCGGCGCCGGTGGCGGCTCCATCGCCTGGGTCGATGCCGGCGGGCTGCTGCATGTAGGCCCGAAAAGCGCCGGCGCGGTGCCGGGCCCGGTGTGCTACGGCCGCGGCGGCACGCGGCCGACGCTGACGGACGCCTCCGTGGCACTCGGCTTCATCGACGCCGAATTCTTCCTCGGCGGCAAGATGGCGCTGAACAAGGCCGGCGCCCTCGACGCCATCCGCACCGACGTCGCCGAGCCGCTCGGCAAAACGGTGGAGGAGGCGGCCGAAGTGATTGTGGCGCTCGCGACCGAGCACATGGTCCAGGCGATCATGGATATCACCGTCAACCAGGGCATCGATCCGACCCAGGCGACCTTCGTCGCCGGCGGCGGCGCGGCTGGCCTGAACTGCGTCGCTATCGCGCGCCGTCTCGGCTGCAAGCGCGTGCTGGTGACGGAAGCAGGCGCCGCGCTCTCGGCCTCGGGTGCGCTGATCTCGGATCTGACCGCACACCAGCGTGCCATGTTCCACACCCGCAGCGATTCCTTCGACATCGAGGGTGTGAACAAGGTTCTCGCCGGCCTGAAGGCGGCCTGCGACGCCTTCGCTGCCGGCCCCGGCGCGGGCGCCGAAGCGGTCGAGATCGATTGGTCGACGGAAGCCCGCTACACCGACCAGGCCTGGGAGATCGAAGTGCCGCTGCAGGTGGCGCGCTTCGCCGGTGAGGAAGACGTCGGCGCACTCGTCGCCGACTTCCACCAGATGCACCAGGACATCTTCGCCGTCAGCGACGACAAGGCCAGCATCGAGACGGTGAGCTGGAACGCCGAGGTGCGCTGCCGCATCGGCTCGGGCGTCCCCGGGCGTCTCGCCGCCGATGGACGCCCCGCGAGGCTCGCGTCCCGTCCGGTCCGCTTTCTCGGCACCGACTGGATCGAGGCCGACGTGTGGCGCCTCGAGGCGATCCCCGAGGGCCAGACGCTGGCCGGTCCGGCCATCGTCGAATCCGATTTCACATCGATCGTCATCGATCCGGGCGCCAAGGCCTGGCGCGACGCATCCGGCAATCTCGTCATCGAAGTCTGAGCGGAGAGAACACCATGATTGGCGCCAACACCTCTGCCAAAAGAACCATGGACGGCTCGACGCTCGCCGTGCTGACGGCCCGCTTCGAGGGCATCGCCCGCAAGATGGCGAACACGCTGCATCGCACCGGGCGGTCCGGCATCCTGACCATCGCGCGCGATTTCTCCTGCGTGGTGCTCACGGCGAAGCACGAACTGCTCGCGACCGCCGAGAGCCTGCCGAACCATGTGCTGCGCGGTCCCGACATCATGTCGCGGACCATGACCGACAATCACCCCGTGCTGAAGCGCGGCGACGCGTTTCTGCACAACTCGCCCTATCACGGCTGCACCCATCCGGCAGACCACTCGATCCTGATCCCGGTGATCGACGATCAGGGCGTGCACCGGTTCACCGTCCTCGCCAAGGCGCACCAGGCCGATTGCGGCAACTCGCTGCCGACGACCTATATGGGGGCCGCCGTCGACGTCTATAACGAGGGCGCCCTGATCTTCCCCGCCGTGAAGATCCAGGACAATTACCAGCACGTGATGGACATCATCCGCATGTGCCAGATGCGCATCCGCGTGCCGGATCAGTGGTGGGGCGACTACCTCGCCACCCTCGGCGCCGCCCGGGTCGGCGAGCGCGAGATTCTGGCGCTCGGGGCGGAAATCGGCTGGGATCGTCTGGAGGATTATTCGCAGCAGTGGTTCGACTACAGCGAGCGGCGCATGATCGAGGTGATCCGCGCTCTTCCCAAGGGCCGCGTGACGCGCACGAGCACCCATGACCCCGTTCAGGGCACGCCGGCTGACGGCGTGAAGATCACGGCGACGGTCGAGGTCAAGCCGGAAGAGGCGATGATCGAGGTCGACATGACCGACAATCCCGATTCGCTGCCGAACGGGCTCAACCTGTCGGAGGCCTGCTCCCTCTCCGCGCCGATGATCGGCATCTTCAACTCGATCGATCACACCGTGCCAAAGAACGAGGGCAGCTTCCGCCGGATCAAGATCCATCTGCGCGACGGCTGCGTCGTCGGCCGCCCCCGCCATCCGACGTCGTGCTCGGTCGCGACGACGAACATCGCCGATCGCGTCGCCAATCCGGTGCAGGCGGCGCTTGCCGAACTCGCCGACGGCCTCGGACAGGCGGAAACCGGTGCGCTGATCCCACCCTCCTGCGGCGTCGTCTCCGGCGTGCACGACGGCAAGCCCTTCGTGAACGAGGTCTATCTCGGCTGCACGGGCGGCGCGGGAACGCCGTGGACCGACGGCTGGCTCACCATCCTGCACGTCGGCAACGCCGGCATGTGCTACCAGGACTCGATCGAGATCGACGAACTGCGCCATCCGATCTTCGTCCACCAGAGGCGCCTCATCCCCGACTCCGAAGGCGCCGGCCGCTTCCGCGGCGCACTCGGCGCCTATTCGGAATTCGCGCCGGTCGATTGCTCCATGACGGTCGCCTATGTCAGCGACGGCAACGTCAATGCGGCGCTCGGCACGCGCGGCGGCCTCGCCGGCGCGCGCTCCGCCCAGTTCCGCCGGCTTGCAGACGGCTCGCTGCAGCCGGTTCCGGCCTGCGCCGAGGTGGTGATCGGCCCGGACGAGACCATGGTTTCGATCAGCGGTGGCGGTGGCGGCTACGGTCACCCCCACGAGCGCGATCCCGCGCGCGTCCTGCATGATGTGCGCGAGGGCTGGATCAGCCGCGAACGGGCGCAGTCGATCTATGGCGTGATCCTGACGGAGAACGGCGAGATCGACCGCGAGGCGACCGCGGAGCTGCGGAGCGCCTCCGCGCGCACATGACCGTCTACATCGCAGGCTGGCCGATCTTGTGATCGGCCGGTCCACGGCTCAGCCATGGCTGAGCACATCGGCAAGCCGCGTCCGCCGCCCGCGACGGAAGCGTTGCCTAGAGCATAACCCGTTCAGATCGAACCGATCTGAACGATAAGGATATGCTCAAGCTTTTGAATCTGGAGCGATTTCTCGTCGATCTGATGATTCCATCAGATCGGAAAGCGCTCTAAGATCGATGCCGCCGGGCTCACGTCGAGCTCACTCCGCCGGCTTGAGGTCCTCGAGCAGCGTCGGGATCAGTTCCGACACGGTCGGATGGATCGGCACGGCTCGGCGGAAGACCGTGTAGGGCAGGTCGCCATTCATGACGTCGAGGATGCCGTGGATCGCCTCGTCACCCCCGGTGCCAAGGATTGCAGCCCCCAGAATGCGCTTGGTTTCCGCATCCACGACCGCCTTCATGAAGCCCTGCGTCTCTCCTTTTTCCACCGCCCGTCCGACCCGCGTCATCGGCCTCTTGGCGATCAGAAGCGGCCGGCCGGTCGCCCTCGCCTGCGCCTGGGTCATGCCGACGCGACCGAGCGGCGGATCGGTATAGAGCGCGTAGCCCGGGATCCGCTCGCTGACCTTGCGGTCCTCGCCGTCGATGAGGTTGGCGGCGGCGATCTCGAAATCGTTGTAGGCGGTATGGGTGAACGCGCCGCGGCCGTTGCAATCCCCCAGCGCGTAGACGCCGGACACGCTCGTTTCCAGCCGGTCGTCCACGGTGATGTAGCCGCGGGCGTCGGTCGCGATGCCGGCCGCATCGAGCCCGAGATCGTCGGTGTTCGGACGGCGTCCGATGGCGAGAAGCACATGTGAGCCGACGATCTCCGGCCGTCCGGACGCGCAATCGACCTTCACCGCCACGCCCGCATCGTGCCGGGCGAAGCTGAGGCACTCGGCCCCGGTGCGAATTTCCACACCCTCTGCTTCCAGGATCTCGCGGATGGTGGCGGAGACGTCCTCGTCCTCGCGGGCGATCAGGCGCGGGCTTCGTTCCACCACGGTGACCCTGGCGCCGAAGCGACGGAACATCTGCGCGAATTCGAGGCCGATATAGGAGCCGCCGATCACCACGAGATGCTCCGGGACGACGTCGAGTTCCACCATCGCGCTGTTGGTCAGGAACGGAACCTCGCCGAGGCCGGGCAGATCCGGCACCGCGGCACGTCCGCCGACATTGAGGAAGATCAGCGGCGCCGTGATCGCGGTGCCGTCGACCTCGATCTCATGGGGACCGGTGAAGCGGGCATGGCCGCGAAACACCGTGCAGCCTTCCATGCCCGTGAGCCAGGATTCGATGCCGGCGCGACCGTCCTGGATGATCTTCTCCGCCCGGGCCTGCACCCGTTTCATGTCGATGCCGGGCTCCGCGCCGAGGACAACGCCGTATTCGGCGGCGCGCGCCGCCATCCGGGCGGCATAGGCGCTCGCGACCAGCGTTTTCGTCGGCTTGCAGCCGGTATTGACGCAGGTCCCGCCGAAATGCTGGCGCTCGATCACCGCAACGGTCTTGCCGGCGGCCGTCAGCCGGCCGGCCATCGACGGACCGGCCTGACCGGCGCCGACGACGATGGCATCGAAGGTGCGGGTCATCGCAGCACCGCCACGATGAGAACGGCACCCCCGACGGCAACGGCATCCTCGATCAGAGCGGCGGGAAGGTCACGGCCGAAGGCGGCGGCACCGCGTGCGCGGGCCGCCCGCCCACCGAGCGTGCCGATCACCGCACCGATGGCCCCGCAGATGGCGCCGGCGACGAAAAAGCCCCCTGCCGCACCAACACAGGCCCCACAGAAGGCACCGCTGACGAGGCGCGCGCCGAACTGGGCCGGCACCGTGCGGCTGGGGGTCGACGGCAGCTGGTCGCCGACGAATTCGGCGAGTGCGAGAACGGTGAACACCCAGGGCGTCCACGCATAACCCATGAACGCGAGCGGGGAGCCGGACAGATCGATCCAGCCGAGATGCGCGGCCCAGGAGACCGCAGCGGGCGCCGTCATGGTGCGCAGGCCGGCAACGACGCCGATCAACAGCGCAGCGAGATAAAGCATCGTCACGTTCCCCCGTCAGCCGGGCGGGCGGATTCGACCCGCGTCGTGCAACCGACGCGGGCGAGTGTGACGTGATTCCCGGGAGAAGTCTTCCCACAATCGGGCCGGCGCCCGCTGTCAGGAAAGCCCGGCCCTCACTGCATGAGCTTCTGTGTTCTGGCGAGGGCTGGGGCGAAGCCGTTGAGGGAGATGGTGAGGGGGATGGGGGCTTTGGTGTCGGCGGCGACGGCGTTGAGGGTGAGTTTCTTGGCGGTCTTGAGCTTGGCGACCATGGCGGCGTCGAACGACAGCGGCACGAGGCAGCCGGCCGGGAGGCAGGTGGTGTAGGCGATGGGGGCGCCCGGCGCGGCGTCGTCGATCTGCAGGGTGACGCCGTCTGGCAGGGCGAGGCCGAACGGCATGACGACGGCGCCCTCGGCGGCACCGCCGTCGGCGGCATGAAGCTCGATCGCGAGCACGCGCTGGCGGTTCTGCTGGTTCATCTGGGTCTGGGAGAAG
>NZ_FRXO01000018.1 GCF_900148505.1 Pseudoxanthobacter soli DSM 19599
TCGCCCATTGGGCGTCCGTCAGTACGAAGCGATCCATCCAAAGCGTGAATCACATCTACGCCAAATTGGGAATCCCAAATCCCCACAAGCCTTAGACCACGACGGTGACCGACTGGGACGCGCGCGTGAGGCCGGTATAGAGCCAGCGGGCGCGATCCTCCCGGAAGGCGGCGCTCTCGTCGAACAGCACCACCTTGTCCCACTGCGAGCCCTGCGCCTTGTGGACCGTCAGGGCGTAGCCGTAGGTCATCTCGTCGAAATGGCGCAGCACGTCCCAGGCGAGTTCGCCCTCCCGGCCCTGGAAGAAGAACGGGTGGATCGAGACGCGCCGGCGCTTGCGCGCCGTGCCGGCCTCTTCCGGATCGATATGAAGCTGCACCACGCGCTCGTCGGCCGAGATCACCTCGGCGACCGACCAGATGCCGCCGTTTAGCAACCCCTTCGACCGGTTGTTGCGCAGGCAGACAAGGCGTTCGCCAACGCCCGGCACCGCGCCCTCGTATCCCTTCAGCGCCCGTAGGCGTCCATTATAGAGATGGCGTGTGCGGTTGAGCCCGACCAGCACCTGATCGGCGTCCACGACGTCGTCCGGATTGAGGTCGCGCCGCGACACCACGCTGCTGCCGCCATAGGACCCGGGCAGCAGCGGGCGCCCCTCGCGCACATCCATCGAAAGCCGGATCAGGGGATTGTCGCGCGCCTGCCGGTGAACCTCCGTCAGCATCACGTCCGGCTCGGCGGCGGTGAAGAAGCCGCCGCCCTTGACCGGCGGCAACTGCGCGGGATCGCCGAGCACCAGCACCTTCGTGCCGAACGCGAGCAGGTCCTTGCCGAGCGCCTCATCGACCATGGAGACCTCGTCGACGATGACGAGTTCCACGTCCTTGACGGCGCTGTCGCGATTGAGGGCGAAGCGCGGGGCGCCCTCGTTCTCGTCCTCGAGCTTGTAGATCAGGCTGTGCAGAGTCGAGGCACCGGTGCAGCCGCGCGATTGCAGCACCAGCGCCGCCTTACCGGTGAACGCGGCGAAGGCGACCTTGCCGCCGACATCGGCCGCGATCGCCTTGGCGAGCGTCGTCTTGCCGGTGCCGGCATAGCCGAACAGCCGGAACACCTGCTGACTGCGGATCGACGGGCCACGGCCGGACAGCCAGTCCGATACCCGCGCCAGCGCCGTTTCCTGCTGGGGCGACCATCGCGGTTCGGGCATGGAGAACGCTCGCTTCGAGAACAGACAGCCGCGGCGGCGGGCGACCGCCGCCGATTCTGCGCGTCGCCAGAATGCCGGGCGGACAGGTCTTTGTCACTCCGGCGTCGCGGAACGCCCGCCAGCCCCGAACGTTGATCCCCCGCAGGAGGGAAGCCCGGTCGTGATTTTTTTTCGTAGGGATCCGTTGCGTGTCCGCGTTTCAAGGTCATGGCAGGGACGAGATAGGTAAAATACCCCCAGACACCCCTGCGCCAATTCCTGAGGGGTGAGAAAAGTCCGTCAGATCGTGACGGATTTGGCTAGATCGTTGTCAAACAAGACAAGCGACAAAGATATATATTTCTCCATAGACGGAGTAAACCGATGAAGAAGATCATTCTCCTTGCGAGCGCACTGTCGCTTCTGGCCGCGCCGGTCCTGGCGCAGGACATGGACGATGCCGATGCGCCGCCCGTCGCGGCCGCACCGGACGACAGCCAGCCCGCTCCCCCGATGGCTGGCCCGCAGGCCGGACCGCGCGACCACATGCGCCCTGACGGCCGTGGCTGGCGCGGCGGACCGGGCATGATGATGCGTCCGGGCGGCGGCATGCCGTTCCCGCCGACCAAGGGGGCGGTATTCGTGTTCGATCGCGGCGGCCCGGGCGGACGGATCATCGTCAAGTGTGCCGACGAAGATTCGACCCAGGCCTGTGTGCAGGCGGTCACGCCGCTAATCCAGCAGCAGATGGATATGCTGAGCAAGATGCCGCCGCCCCCGCCGCCGCACGGCAAGCCCGGGCCGAAGGGCGCGCCGCCGGCCCCGCCGGCGCCCCCGGCACCCTAATCGCCACTCGACCGGCGTGATGCGCCTGCCTTCGGGGACACCCGGAGGCAGGCGTTTTCGTCTGGAAAACGGCCGGTGTACGGGCGTTCGCTTCGCCCATCGCGAGAGCGCGTTTTTCTGCCGCCCTCCCACATTGTCTTCGATGAACCGCTGCGCGCGCGCCGGCCCCGCCATGCGGGTAACCGTCGCTCCAGGAAAGGCGCGGCGCGGTACATTTGACCAGCCGCCGTTCGACTGCGCGACACTCCGCTTCAACCGCCGCCCCCGCAACCTCCTGCGCACATCAGGACATTTTGTACAGGCGAATTTTTCGTATTAGTCAGTATTAACTCAAATATTAAAAATTATTAAAACTCTTTCAACGATATATTTCTCGAAATATTCTCTGAATTTTCGAATTCATAATATACAGCGTCAAAAATTGGATGTATTCCTCCATCATTCGTCGCATGCGGACCGTGGCTCGATCGCAGCGAATTACGAGGCGTCGTCCGGGTCCAGGCGACCGGCACCACCTCGCTCATCAGCCGGCGGCAATGTCCGGCACGCGAAGCGCATGGTTCGGGAATGCAGACCAGAGGCGTCAGCCGGATGCAGAACATAAGAGTGAGCCCGCAGCCTTCGGGCAGGCAGCCCGGATCTGCTGACTTCGGAGACAGACAGGGCTTTCAGGCCATGCACCAGATTTCGACATCACCAGAGCGCGGCAAGCGTCCGCTGTCTGCGCGGCGGGCCCGGCACGAAGCCCGTCAGGCTGGTTATTCCGGCAAGCGCCTCCCCGCCGGCCATCCCTATGCGGTGCTGCCGACCTGGATGCCCTATTTCATCGCGCGGGTGTTTGGCATGATCGACGGTCTTGTCCGTCGACAATCATGACGACGCGTTGTCGGTGAAGTAGCGGACGAGAACGTCCACGGCCGCGCCGAAGTCTTCAAGGCGCATGGCTTCGTCCGGATTGTGGCTGCCATTCTGGTTGCGAACGAAGATCAGGGCCGACGCGATGCCGGCGGCCGAGAAGGCCGCGGTGTCATGCCCGGCGCCGCTCGGCATCTCGCGAAACGGGATCGTCGCCGCCGTGGCAGCATCGGCAAGGCCGCGCCGCAGGGCCACATCGAGTTCGGCCGGCTGGCTGCCGGTACGCTCGCCCCAATCGAAGCGCACGCCGCGCCGCCGGCAGATGTCCGCCGAAACCCGTTCCAGTTCCTCCTCGATGCGCTTCAGCACGTCGGCCGACCGGCTTCGCACGTCCAGACAGAACGCGACTTCGCCGGGCACCTTGCTGAAGGCGTGGAGTTCCGTCGGGGTGGCAACCTGCCCGACCGTGATGGTGGCTTCCTGTCCCTCGGCCTCAAGGCTTCCCCAGAACGCATCGAGGGCCACGACCAGATCGGCGAGCCCGAAGACCGCATCGATCCGATGTCCGCGCGGCACGGCGCCGGAGTGCCCCCATTCGCCGAGGCACCGCGCGCTGCGGTAGCGGAAGCTGCCGGCGATGGCCGTCACGAGACCGACAGGCAGGGCTTCGGCTTCGAGGACCGGTCCCTGCTCGATGTGCACCTCAATGAAGCCGTGCACCCGCTCCGGCCGAAGATGGGCCCGCCCGGCGGCGATGTCCTCCGGCCGCCAGCCGAGCGCTGCCATGTGCGCCGCGAGCGTCTCTCCCGTGTCCGCGCGCGCGGTCACCAGCGCATCCGCCGGCAACCGGCCGAGCGCCGCGCGGCTGCCGAGATAGGACACCGGGAACCACGTGCTTTCTTCGGCGCGGATCGCCATCACCGTGATCGGACGGCGCGGCCGAACCCCGCGCCGCTTCAGCGTGGAGATCACGGACAGTCCCGCGATCACGCCGGCAGCGCCATCGAAGTTGCCGCCGTGCGGAACGGAGTCGAGGTGGGAGCCGACGATCCAACCGGGCAGGCCCGGTTCCTGTCCGGCATAGGTGAGATAGAGATTGCCGACGCCATCGGTCTCGATCTCGAGGCCGAGTTCGCGGCCGACCTCCGTCATCAGCCGGTGTGCGTAGTCCTCGCCTTCGCCGAACGCGGCCCGGGTCACACCCGGCTCGTCGGACGTGTGGGCAAGCAGATCGTCGAACAGCCGTTCCGCAAGCGCGAGACCGGAATTCGAGAGAGCCGGATTCGATACAGCGGTCATCACGGCTTTCCTGCGGTGAAGGCGGCGGCGCGGCCGGGCCACGCCGCGGGATTGACGATGTGGGGAGGCCGGCGGCCGGCGAGAACGTCGACCACCTGGGAGGCGGCGAGCCGCGCCATCCGCTGAAGCGCCTGCTCGGTGGAGCCCGCAACGTGGGGCGTCAGCACGATGTTCTCGTGCTCCCTCAGGCGCGAGTTCGTCGGCAGCGGCTCATCGGCGAACACGTCGAGCCCCGCGCCGGCCAGGTCTCCCGCGGCGAGCGCGTCGCAGAGCGCATCCTCGTCCACCAGCGCCCCGCGCGCGGTGTTGACAAGAAAGGCTCCCGGCTTCATCCGCGCCAGCATCCGGCGATCGATCAGATGGCGGCTCGAGGGCGAAAGCCGCAGGTGCAGCGACACCACATCGCTTTCCGCCACCAGCGCCTCCAGCGAGGCCATCGGCTCCACGCCGGCCGCCTGCAGGTCTGCCGACCTGCCGCTCGGAGACCAGCCGACGACGCGCATCCCGATTGCAGCCGCCAGCCGCGCGGTCTCGCGACCGATCAGGCCGAAGCCCACGATGCCGAAGGTCGCGCCGGCGAGTTCGATCATGCGCGCGCGATATTTGAAGCCGTCGTCGCCGGCCCGCGTCGCTCGGTCTCCGGAGACCACGCCCTTGGCGAGCGCGAAGGTCAGCGCGAGCGTGTGCTCGGCCACCGAGAGCACGTTGGCCTCGGGCGTGTTGACGACGAGGATGCCGAGCCCGGTCGCGGTCTCGACCGCAACCCGGTCGTAGCCGGTGCCGTGAACGCTGACCACAGCGAGGTCGGGCGCCGCGCGCATCGCTTCCGCGGTGAAGCCGGCATTGCGGGTGATGACCGCCGCCACGCCGGGGGCCTGCGCCACCATTGCGCCGGGATCGGACAGCACCGCTTCGATGCCCGACTGCTCAAGCAGCGCGAGCCCCGCCGGATGGATCGGCTGGACGATGAGGCAAGAAGGCATGTGGAACCCGCCGAGGGGAAAGACCGATTGCATTTTTATGGTATGCCAACCGAAGTCGCAATGGTGAGCGATCGCGGGCAGCATGGCAGCCGAGCGCGGCAGCGATCACGGTGAACGCGAGGACCCCGGCAACGTCGCGAGAGCGCATCTCGTTCAGGCCGAACCGATCTCAGCGACGAGCATATTCTCATGTCTTTGAATCGCCCGCGATTTCTCGCCGAGCGGATCATGTCGTCCGATCGAAGGACGCTCCAGCGCATCCCGATCGCGGGTGACTCGCAGCGGCCCCTGTTTGGTTTTCCAGGCCACCTTTGAGCAGACGGCATGTCGCGGGCCGTTACTTCACACGGCCGCGCAACGGCCCGGCTGTCACCCAGCAACGGCGACCGTTGGGACATCTGTCCTGAAATGAGCGCATGTACTTCCGCCGAATCGCGTTGCCGCTAGGAGGCAAGGGTGATAGTTTATATGCATACAAATCGATGTGCGCTTCCTGTTTTCGCGATCGGCAAGCCTTATCCGCCGGGCGGCACCTTTTCAGGGGCGGCCAAGTGGAGATGCCGAGACTTTGCCGGGAGACCGCATTGAGCCTGGCAGATCGCGGGCCTACGGCAGTTCGCGACAATCCGGTTTGAGAGAGTTGTTTCTCACTCAAAGGCTTAAGTGTGTTCCGGATCCTATCGCCGATCGGCTCCGGTCAGAAAGGTCGCGTCACGCACTTCCATGGGCCACGATAAACGCTATATGTGAACCCTGATATTCAGCTTCTGCATCCGTTCGACCCCCCATTGTGACGGATGCAGATTTGCCGCCCGGTTCCCCCCCAAGCTCCGGGCGGAAGAGGTCGCCCCTGGCTATCCCCCCAAGCCAGCTGGGGGCGACCTCGATGTTTCCCCTCTCCTCCCATCTCCTGTCCTCCCGGTTTCGCTGCCGGTTGCGAGCCCTGGTCGGCGCGCCCACGCGATTCGGCGACCCCGGCATTTGGCAACGGCTCGCACCGAGACCCTGCCTCGCCGGAATCCACCCCGCTTCGACCGGCGCAGACCGGACTTCCGTTTGCAGGCAAAGGACAAATCTGCAACCCATGGATGTGTCGGGCGACTGCAGTTCCGGTGCCTGGGTTGGGTTTGAGCGAGGCGGCAGCGGATCGTCAGCGTGGCGGGTGCGTCGGCTGGACAATCCCGCGAAGAATTTCCCCGACAGATCGGTTCGATCTCCGGCCCACCTGCCTTTCCGATGTCTTGACAGCAGGGGGTTGCGACCGATGGTCAACGAAATCGATTAACGTGCATTCTATCGATTGCAGCGGGCCTCAAAAGCCATGCTTGCGACTTGAAGGCTGCAACGGGATTGACCTAGTGTCGTCGCACAATCAACGCGCGCAAGGCTCGCTATGGATCGTCGCGAGAAGAGGCAGGCTCAATACGTCCTCGCGAACATGGTCGTCGATCTCGTTCGCAGTCGCAGCCTGAAGGCCGGACACCATCTGACCGAGCAATGGCTCGCCCAGGAACTGTCGGTTTCGCGAACGCCGGTCAGGGCGGCGCTCAGGCTTCTGGCGGACGCCGGCCTGGTCGAATCCCGCGCCCGACAGGGGTTCTTTCTGGCGAAGGACGCGGACGAGATCGACCGTTCGCAAAGCCTGACGGTGCCGTCGACACCCGAGCAGGACCTCTACGCATCCGTGGTGCGCGACCGCATCTCCGGCGGACTTCCGGATTCGATGACGCAGACCGAATTCGCCCGTCGCTACGCCGTGAACCGGATCGTGCTGCTGCGCGTGCTGTCCCGCATGGCGGACGAAGGCCTGATCGCGCGCAACAAGGGCCAGGGGTGGACCTTTCAGCCGGGGCTCGATTCCGCGCGCGCCCTGCGGGCAAGCTACGATTTCCGGGTGACGCTGGAGCCGGCGGGCCTGTTGCTGGCCAGCTTCTTCGCCGATCCGGTGGTGCTCAACCGGCTGCGATCGGACCATGAGACCGTGCTGGCGGCCCCTTCGCCCCCGCCGCCCGGCATCCTGTTCGAACTCGACGCCGCCTTTCACGAGACGCTGGCCTCGTTCTCCGGCAATGCCTATTTCGTGCAAGCCGTCCAGCAGCAGAACCGGCTGCGGCGACTGCTCGAATATCAGGGATACGAAAATCGCCATCGCATTCGGATCTGGATCGCGGAACATCTGGCGGTTCTCGAAGCGCTCGCGAACGGCGACCGTCAGCAGGCCGCCCGCCGCCTCACGGCGCACCTCGAGAACGCCCTTTCCGCCTCGCCGAGCCCGGACGGGACCGTGGAGCCCATCGCCGTTCCCCAGCCGAACGGACGGGGCTCAACACGCGCGCTCGGGTGCAATCCCGTGCCGGACGTCCATGCCGGCGCGGGATCGTAGCCTCTGGGAGACGGCGCGGCGACAGCAACGGATCGTTTCTGAAGAGCGCACATCAGAGCAATTGCAAGTGCCGCAAATCCCCGGTACACCAATGATCGACATTATGCTGGTCGTTGTATTCGTTGACAAAATGCCGACATTGAATGCAATCGGGAAGTGGGAGTAGAGGCGGTCGTGGTTGAGGACAATCCATCGCGCCGGCTCGCGCACAGCGTTCATCGCCGTCTCGAAGACATGATTTTCACCGGCAAGCTGCACGGCGGCGAGGTCATCACCGAACGACGCCTCGCCGAAGCGCTGGAAGTGTCGCGAACGCCGCTCCGCGACGCCCTGCTGATGCTCGAGAGCGAAGGCCTGCTGAAGCGGCGCGGCACGCGCTATCTCGAAGTCCGTCAGATGACGGTGCCGGAATACATGCAGATCCTGAACATCCGCCGGCTTCTGGAGCCGGAGGCGGTCAGGCTCAGCGTCGGCCGGATCGACCGCGCTCTCCTCGCCGATGTGCGCGCGGAACTGGAGGCCGTGCTGAGCCAGGTGGCTCCGGACGGAAAGCTGGCCGATCCGGAGGTCGGCCTGAGGGCAGACACGCGGCTGCACGACGTCGTCGCCGATGCGGCCGGCAATCCGCTGATGGCCTCCATGATCCGAGACCTGCGCCGGCGAACCCGCATCTTCGACCTCGGCAGAATGCCGGATCGTGCTGCGGCGGCGTGCCAGGAACACCTCGACATCGTCGCCGCGCTCGAAGCCGACGATGGCGCCGCTGCCGCCGCCGCGATGGTGAACCACATCGACGCGGTCAAGGCGTCGATCATCCGCCATCTGTCCTCGATCTGACGACAGACATCAGACCGGCGTCGGCCCGTCCGTCGCCGGCGGGCCGCGCAAGCGGCGTTGCCCTGGAGCATATCCCGTTCAGATTGAGCCGACCTGAACGACGAGGATATGTTCAAGGTTTTGCATCTGAAGCGATTTCTGTCGATCTGACGATTTCATCGGATCGGAAGGCGCCCCCGGTTCAGATGCCGCGGATCATGCCGCCGTCGACGCGCACCAGCGATCCGGTGACATAGCTCGCCCGACCGCTCGCCAGGAAGGCGACGACATCGGCGAATTCTTGCGGGTCGCCGTAGCGGCCCATCGGAATGGTCGCGCGGGAGGCCGCGGCGATCTCGTCCACGGTCTTCGAGGCACGCGCGGCCGCGGCGGCGTCGAGTTCGTCGACGCGATCGGTGTGGATGCGGCCGGGCACCACGGAATTGACGGTGATCCCCTCCCCGGCGACCTCTCCGGCGAGCGTCTTCGCCCAGCCGACCACCGAGGCACGGAGCGCATTCGACATGCCGAGATTGGGGATCGGCTGCACCACGCCCGAGGACACGATGTTGACGATGCGGCCATAGCGCTGGGCGCGCATTCCCGGCAGCAGGCGCGCCGTGACGGTGAACAGCGCATTCGCCATGGTCTCGAACGCCGTCGACCAGGCCGCGGCGGCAACGGCCGAGACCGGCCCGGGCGGCGGACCGCCGCCGTTGTTGACGAGAATATCGACCACCGTGCCCTCGGCAACGAGCCCGTCGAGCGCCGCTTCGAGCGCCGGCCTGTCGGCAAGATCGAGGCGGAGTGCGCGCGCCTTGCCGCCATGCGCGACGATGCCCTCCACCGCTGCGGCTAGACGAGCCTCGTCGCGGCCGGCGAGGATGACGCTCGCGCCCTCGGCCGCAAGCGTGCGGGCGATGGCGAGGCCCAGCCCCCGGCTCGCGCCGAGCACCAGGGCCGTTCTGTCGTTGAAACCGAGATCCATGTGCAGTCGTCTCCGAGGGCGCACCGTCTCCGGTGCGGAGGCGCAGCCATCCGATGCGGGCAGCGCGCCGTTGCTGTCGTCGGCCAGGCCGACCTGGAGCATATCCCGTTCAGATCGAACCGATCTGAACGACAAGGATATGCTCAAGATTTTGAATCTGGAGCGATTTCTTGTCGATCTGATGATTCCATCAGATCGGAAAGCGCTCTAGTTGCATCAAAGCGTGCCGGCGGACAGACGCTCGAGGCGGATCGCCAGCCGCGCCATCAGTTCGTCGAGTTCCTGATGATCGCGCGCCGCGAGCTTCGGGCCGGGATGACGGATCGCGGCCGAGGCAATGACCCCGCGCCGCCGCAGGACTTCCTTGCGCACAGCAAGGCCGAACCCGAGCTGCTGTTCGTGGCGCAGGATCGGCAGATAGGCGTCGAACAGGTCCTCGGCGCCCTCCGCGTCGCCCGCGAAGAACTTCTCGCACACGCCCACCAGCATTTCCGGATAGGCGAAGCCCGTCATGGCGCCGTCGACGCCGCGCCGCAGCTCCTGCGGCAGGTGCAGGCCGCCATTGCCGATGAGGATGCTGACGCGCCGCCCCTCGCCCTTGTCCGACCGCTCGCGCATCCGCGTGATCTTGGTCAGCCCGGGGCTTTCCTCGTGCTTCAGCATGACGAGGTTCGGGAACTCGTCGATCAGGCGATGCAGAACCGGCACCGAGGTGACGACGGTCGTCGTCTGCGGGTAGTCCTGGTAGCAGACAGGAACGTCCGGCCCGAGACGCGCGAGCACCGCCGCCCAGTACGCGTAGACCTGCTCATCGGTTTTCAGGCCCGGGATCGGGGCGACCATGATGCCAGCCGCGCCGGCATCCATCGCCTCCTTCGCGAACCGGACGAGGTTGTCGGTTCCGGGGTTGCTGGCGCCCACGACCACCGGCTTGCGGCCGTCGATGCGCTTCAGCACCCGCGTCATGAACTGGCGGGATTCATCGGGCGCAAGCTTCGGTGCCTCGCCGAGCACGCCGAGGATCGTAAGGCCGGTGACCCGCTTCTCGAGGTAGAAGTCCACCAGCCCGTCCGTGCTGGCGAGATCGAGCGCCCCGTCGTCGGTGAACGGGGTCGGCGAGATCACATAGACGCCGCGCGTGCTTTCGTTGATCTTCTCGGCAGACATGGATCGTGTTCCTCAAATCCGGCGGAGCTTGTCGATGATGCTCTGCTTCACGTTTTCGATGTGGGCGCGGATGCCGTCACGCGCCGCCTCGCGGTCGCGGCGGCGCAGGGCCGCGATCACCGCGAGATGCTCCCGGTGCCCCGCCTCGAAGCGTTCGGGCATCCGGTCGAGATTGAACATATGGGTCTTGATGCGCAGGTCGAGGATCATCTTGGAAAGCACGGCATTGTCGCTGTGCTCCGCAATCATCCCATGAAACAGGCTATCCGCCGCCCAATCCGCCTCGGCGTCCGGCACCGGCATGTCCATCACGGCCCGGATGGCGGCCTCGGAAGCATCGAGCGCAGCCTGCGGAATCCGGTCGGTCGCCAGCATCACGGCATCGGCCTCCAGCACCTGCCGCACATAGAGCGTCTCGATCAGCGTGCGGGTCGAGAACTCGGTGACGACGAGCATCCGCCCCGGCTTGCGGGTGACGAAACCCTCGCTTTCGAGCCGGTTCAGCGCGTCGCGGACCGGGGTGCGCGAAATGTCGAGTTCCTCCGCGAGCCGGCGCTCCTGCAGGACGGACCCGACCGGGATCTCCCGCCGGATCAGCCGGTCGAGCAGGGCATCGTAGGCCATGCGGCCGAGGCTCCTGTCGCGACCGCCGTCGTCGGATTGCTCTGCGTCTCCGTTCATGATCGGCGGAACTCGTGCTTGGGCGGCCAGGCCGCAATGGCGAAGGCGGGCGGCGGCAGACTGGGTCGGGCCGCTTGAAACGGGAGGACAGCCGGCCGCGGCGGAGCGGGGTGAGAGCACGCCGCGACCGGCTCTTTCCGATCGCCGGACGACGGCCCCGCGAAGGCGGAGCCGTCTTGTCCGATGCGATCAGAACTGCGTCTTGATCGGGTCCTTCGGCGCCGGGTCGTAGCCGACCAGCGGAACCGTGAGCTTGGCGTAGGTGCCGTCGGCGATCATGTCCGCGAGCGCCTTGTTGACGGCCTTCACCAGGTTCGGCTTACCCTTCTTGAATGGGAAGCCCTTCTGGACGTGGCTCAGATAATCCGGCGTCATGGTCAGCGGCAGCTTCGACTGCTCGATCGCGTAGGCCGCGGCGATGGAATCGGTGATGACGGCGTCGACCTGACCGTTCACCAGATCCTGCATGGCGTCGGATTCGGCCTTGTAGCTCTTCACGGTGGCGCCGTGCTCCTCGGCGAGCTTCGCCCAGGTGGAGGCGACCAGCACGCCGACGGTCTTGCCCTTCAGATCAGCCGCGGACTTGATTGGCGAATCCTTCTGGATGACGACGCGGCCACCGGATTCCAGCCAGCCGTCCGCGAACGTCACCTGCTTCTGGCGCTCGGCCGTGATGTCCATGGCGTCGGAAGCAAAGTCGTACTGGTCGGCGGCGAGACCGACGAGCAGCGCCTCCCACTTGATGATGACGGGCGTGTATTCGAGATTCAGCCGCTTGGCGATCTCCTTGCCGACGCGGATCTCGAGGCCGTCAAGCTGGCCGTCGGGCGAGCGCATGCTGAAGGGCGGATAGGTGCCCTCCGTGGCGATCAGGAGCTTGCCCGGCTGAATGAGTTCGAGTTCCTGGGCATTGGCGGGAGCCGAGGCCAGCGCGCCGACCAGCGCGAGGGCAAGGGCGGGAAGCAGTTTCAGACGCATGATTTTCCCCTCTGTCATCTGAAGTCAGGTTGTGCGCGTGTCTCGTCGGGCGGGCGTGCGCCGGCCCGCTTCGTTCCCGTGGCGAGGCCAGACGGCCGCGTCACGAAAGGGTTTCGGCCTTGAGGGCCATCAGTTCAGCCAGCACCGTCGCCGCCAGCAGCGCCGAGATCTGGGCCGGGTCGTACATCGGGTTGAGCTCGACGACGTCGCAGCCGACGAGGTCGATGCCCTTGAGGCGCCGCAGCAGGTCGAGGGTCTGGCGGGCATCCGGCCCGCCGGCCTCGGGCGTCTGCACTCCCGGCGCCGCCGCCGGATCGACGAAGTCGAGATCGAAGGTGATGAAGGCCGGCCGGCCGGCAACGCGCGCGGCGATCCGCTCGACCAGGGCCGGGAAGCCCATTTCGAACATCTGATCGGTCGTCACCACGTCGAAGCCGAGATCCAGCGACTGGCTGACGTCGGTCGGCTGGAACAGCGATCCGCGCATGCCGATCTGGATGGAATGGGCGGGATCGATGATCCCCTCCTCCGTGCCGCGGCGGAACGGCGTGCCGGCGCTGTAGCGGCGCCCGGCGAAATATTTATCCCATGTATCCGTGTGGGAATCGAACTGGATCAGGGCGAGCGGGCCGTGCTTGCGCGACACCGCGCGCAGTTCGGCGAGGGTCACCGAATGGTCGCCGCCGATGCCGAACGGCGTCAGGCCGGCCTCCACCAGCGTCGACACCGATTGCTCGATGCGCGCAAGCGAGTCCTCAATGTAGCCCGGCACGACGGAGGCGTCGCCGACATCGGCGATCCTCATGCGTTCGAACACGTTGATGTTGCCGCGATAGGGGTTGATCGGCCGCAGCATGATCGACATCGCGCGGGCCGCGTTCGGCGCGAAGCGCGCGCCGGTGCGGAAGGGCGCGCCGGCGTCGGACGGCAGCCCGATCACCGCTGCATCGAGACCTTCGAGCGTGGTCGCCTGCGGCAGCCGCATGAAGGTCGGCACACCGCAGAACCGCGGCGTTTCGAGGGAATCGATCGGAAGCACGCTCATGATCGCAGGCCTTGCGTCGTTGCTATTGTCATCACATTCCGCCTCTTGCCCGGGCCGTCAGGTCCGGCGGGCATAGTGTCGCTCGGCCCACGCCGCGAACTGGGACAGGATGGTGGTCAGGAGGAGGTAGATCACCGCGGTGGCGGTGTAGAACTCGAACGGGCGGAACGTCGTGGCGATGATCGTCTGCGAATAGAGCGTCAGTTCCACGACGGTGATGGTGGAGAGCAGCGAGGTGTTCTTCAGCGTCGAGATCGCCTCGTTCGTCAGCGGCGGCACGATGATGCGGAACACCTGGGGCAGGATGATGCGGCGCATGGCATCGAACCGGCTGAGCCCGAGGGCGAGCGAGGATTCCATCTGACCCTTGGGAATGGCCATCAGGCCGGAACGGACGATCTCCGCAACATAGGCGCCGGAGTTGATGCCGAGTGCGATCACGCCGGCGACGAACGGCGACAGACGCAATCCGAACTGCGGCAGGCCGAAATAGACGATGAAGATCTGGATCAGCGTCGGCGTGCCGCGAATGAACCAGATGTAGAAGGTGCTGGCCTGCCGGAACACGGCGAACCGCGATGCCTTGCCGAGCGCGGCGACGAGGCCGAACACCCAGCTCAGCACGATGACGAGAAGTGTCAGAACGAGCACGAGCCAGGAGGCGTTGAGAAAGCCCGGCATGTAGGGGCCGAGCACGGTGATCCATTCGGGAAGCATGTCCATGGCTCACTGCCCTCCCACGGCGTCGCCGCGGGCGACAGTCTCGTGCAGCACGCGCTTCAGGAACTGGCGCAGCCGTTCGCTCTGCGGCTGGCGCAGCACGTCGCGCGACGGGCCGTCCTCGGCGACGACGCCGGCATCGAAGAAGATGGTTCGGGTGCTGACTTCCCGGGCGAAGCCGATCTCGTGGGTGACGAGCATCATCGTCATGCCCTCTGCGGCCAGGTCGGCGATCAGGGAGAGCACGTCGCCGACAAGCTCCGGGTCGAGCGCGGAAGTCGGCTCGTCGAACAGCATCAGCTGCGGCTTCATGGCAAGCGCACGGGCGATGGCGACGCGCTGCTGCTGGCCACCGGAGAGGCGGCCGGGATAGGCGTCGCGCTTCTCGGCGAGGCCGATGCGGCGCAGCAGCGCCTCGGCGGTCTCGATCGCTTCCGCGCGCGACACCTTCCTCACCCGGATCGGCGCCTCGATCACATTCTCCAGCACCGTCATGTGCGGCCAGAGATTGAAGCTCTGGAACACCATGCCGATGGAGGTCCTGAGCGCGCGCAGTTCCCGCGCCGAGGGGCCTCGGCCACCACCGGCCGCGAAATCGACCGTGCGGCCGTCGAAGGTCACTTTGCCGGCGTCCGGCTTCTCCAAGACGTTGATGCAGCGCAGGAACGTGCTCTTGCCGGATCCACTGGCTCCGATGACGGTCACCACCTCGCCAGGGTGCACGTCCACCGAAACGCCCTTCAGCACCTCGTGGCCGCCGAAGCTCTTGCGCAGCCCGGCGATCCTGATCAGCGGCTCGTCCGCGCTCATGCAAACGCCCCGGGCGCGAGGATTTCCAGCATGCAGTCCCGCGGCGTGCGGTCCGGCCCGTTGATGGTGGTCACATCCTGCGGGCAGGAGGACAGCACGAGGATGACGTCGAACTCCGCGCGCAGCGTGACGTAGGATCCGGGCTTGGAGGCAGGAAGCAGCCGCGTCAGCGTCTGGTCCGGCTCCACCCGCACGCTCATGAACAGATTGAGCGCGGCGGGCGTGAACGGAATGTCGCGGCCGATCTCCGTCAGCGCCTCGTGCATATTTCCGGAGCAGGAACGGTGAAACCCCTTGACCCCGAGCTCACGATAGATCGCGGGGTTGCAGGCGCACAGGAGCGTGTCGTGCCGGCCGGCTGACGTGTCCTCGACGATGGTGATGATCGGCCGGCGCTCGGTCGAAACCAGTGCCACGCCCTGGTCGATGCACACCACGCTGTTGAACGAGCGGACGTTCTCCATCGACAGGTATTCGCTCATGTCGTCGGCCGCGAAGGCCCAGGTATCGATCGCCTGGGTGCCGAACGGATTGGTGATCCGTACCGCGCTGCCGGCCTTCAGCCGCAGCGCCTTGCCACGGGCTGCCGGCAGAACGAGTTCGCCTTCGCGATCGAATTCCATTGCACCTCTCCAGCCCGGGCGCGACACGGCCCGCAACAACAATCCCAGATTGATTTACCACCAAACACACGCGCGACAGCAAGAGCATCGACACACCGCGTGGCCCAGACCACGGGCGTGACGTCCGCCAGCCCCCAAAGCCGCGCGCGGTCGGCAACGTGGCCCACCGCTTGCGGCATCGCCGCGCGGCCTCGCCCCACGGCATTCCGGCCGCCCCGGCGGATTCCGACAGGAGGAAACGGCGCCCCTCGAAATCGCTCGACCAGTGAAATATCCTTGGCATACCATGGGTGCGCAAGTGGAATTTATATGCAGGCAGCCCAAAAACTAACCACGCCCGTTCAGCGGCACGCGGTGGCCCGGTCTTGCACACCGAACGGTGAAGACATGGGACGCGGCTCCAACGCAGCGCCCCTGTTCGTCGCCCTCAAGCCTTTGATTGGAAATGCGTCTTCAGCGGCTTGCGATGGGCGCCGACGGCTGCGGGCGGCGGTCGTTCTCCGTCCCGGACTATTGGGCCGGGCGCGAACCGCCACGAGATCCTCAACTTTGGTATGCTGTCGGTGTACCAAATTTGCGCACGCCGCCTTTTGGTGTCGCCGCTATGATGCCGCCGCCGTCCGCCACCCCGCCCGTGGGGCCATGAAGAAGGTCATGACAAACGTGTTGGCCGATCCGCACGCGATCGAACTCCGCTTCCTCGATGCCGGCGACAGCGGGCTCGTGATCGAACTCGGCGCCACCGTGGATGCCGCGGTCAATGCTGCCGTCATCGCACTCGATGCGGCGCTCGCCCGCCTCGCGCTGCCGGCGATCCGCGAGACCGTCCCGACCTATCGCTCCCTCCTTGTCCTGTTCGATCCCGTGCGGATGCGGAGGCCCGAGCTGATCGGCATCGTGCGTGGCCTGTGGCCACCCGCGCCTCTTTCCGAAGAGACGACGAACCACTGGATCGTGCCGGTGCTTTATGGCGGCGAGTCGGGCGTCGATCTCGACCACGTCGCCGAGGTCCATGGCATGACGCCTCAGGAGGTCGTGGCACTGCATTCGTCTGTCGACTATCGCGTCTACATGATCGGCTTCGCACCCGGCTTCGCCTATCTTGGCGGATTGCCGGCGGCGATCCACACCTCCCGCCGCACCGACCCGCGCCGGGCGACCCCGCCTCGCAGCATTTCCATCGGCGGTCAGCAGACCGCCGTCTCGCCGCCGATCGCGATCCCGAGCGGCTGGCATCTGATCGGCCAGACGCCGGTGCGCTCCTACGATCCGGCCCGCAGCGAGCGGCCGTTCCTGTTCGCCGCCGGCGACACCATCCGTTTCCGCCCGATCGACGAGGACGAATACCGGACGCTCGTCGCCGCCGCCGAGGCTGGCGACGAGGTGGCGGAACGCCGTCCGGCTACCGGCGCGAGCGGGGAAGCCGCGTGATGACCATTTCGTCGGACGACACCACGCCCTGTCTCGCCATCATTGAGTGCGGCCCGTTTGCGACCATCCAGGATTTCGGCCGTTTCGGCTGGCAGCGCTTCGGCATCTCGGCCTCGGGCGCCATGGATCCCGTCGCGATGGCCCTTGCCAACACGCTGGTGGGAAATGACGGCGCCACGGCGGTGATCGAGATGGCGCTGCTCGGCGCCACAGTCCGCGTCGAAGCGCCCTGCCGCATCGCGCTGACCGGCGCCGAGGGGCCTGTTTCGATCGACGGTAGCCCGGCCGAAAGCTGGCGCGCCTATGATCTGGCGGCAGGCACAACGTTCAAGATCGGCGCAGCCCGGACCGGCATGCGGTTCTACCTCGCGGTCGCCGGAGGCTTCGACCTGCCGCCGGTGCTCGGCTCGCTCTCCACCCACACCCGCTCGGAGCTCGGCGGCTTCGAAGGCCGGCCGCTCAGGGCCGGAGACCGCCTGCCGCTGGCACGGCCGGATGCAGCTTCCGGCGCGCCTCTCGTGCTGCCCGTCGACCGGCGCCCGCACCTCAGCGGAGACATCCGCGTGGTGCTCGGCCCGCAGGCGGATGCCTTCACCGAGGCTGGCCTCGAAACGTTTCTGAGTGCGACCTACCTCATGTCCGACCGCGCCGACCGCATGGGCTGCGAGCTCGACGGCCCGGTGGTGGAGCATCGCGACGGCTTCAACATCGTCTCGGATGGCATCATGAACGGCTCGATCCAGGTGCCGGGCCACGGCCGGCCCATCGTGCTGCTGGCGGATCGCCAGTCGACCGGTGGCTATCCCAAGATCGCCACCGTGATCGAGCCGGACCTCCCTCGTCTCGCCCAGCGCCGCCCCGGCGAGCCTGTCCGGTTCGTCGCCGTCGAGGCCTTCGAGGCCGAGGACATCGCCATCCGCCATCGCGCGGCCATCGCGGCGATGTGCGGCGCCGTGACCGAGGTCGTCACGGGGGCGGCGGCGCTCACCTCCGAACGCTTGCTCGCGGCCAATCTCGTCAGTGGCGCGGTCTGCGCGTTCGCCGATCCCTTCGCCGACGGCCCGCTGCCGTCCTGACCGCTTGTCGATCGGATGGGCGCAACAGGCGCCCCCTCACTGGAGTCCTGCCATGACCAACATCGACCTCAACTGCGACATGGGCGAAGGCTTCGGCGTCTACTCGCTCGGCGACGACGCGGCGATGCTCGAGATCGTCACCTCGGCCAACATCGCCTGCGGCTTTCATGCCGGCGATCCACTGGTGATGGCGGCGACGCTCGAAGCCGCGCGGGAGAACGGCGTCGGCGTCGGCGCCCATCCGAGTTTCCTCGATCTGTGGGGCTTCGGCCGACGGCCGATCCTCGGCGAGCGCCCGGCCGATATCGAGAAGCATCTGATCTACCAGATCGGAGCCATCCAGGCTTTGGCCCATGCCGCCGGCCACCCCATCCGCCACGTCAAGACCCATGGCAGCCTCGGCAACATGGCGGCGGAGGACGCTGATCTCGCCCTCGCCGTCGCCCGCGCCATCCGGACCGTCGATCCGAACCTGATCTTCGTCGTGATGCCGGGTCTGGAAACCGAGCGCGCCGGAGAGCGGCAGGGCCTGCGCGTCGCCCGCGAGATCTATGCCGACCGCGCCTACGCGCCGAACGGCAACCTCGTGTCGCGCAAGCTCGCCGGGTCCGTGATCCACGATGCGGACGAGGCCGCCGAACGGGTCGTGCGGATGGTGGCCGACCAGGAGATCACCGCGGTCGACGGCTCGCGCCGGCCCGTCGCTATCGACACCGTCTGCGTCCACGGCGACACGCCCGGCGCCGTCGGCATGGCGTCCCTCGTCCGCAAGCGGCTGTCGGACGCCGGCCTCGCGATCCGCCCGATGGCGGAGTGGCTCGCCTGACCAGAGGGAGCGGTCGGCTCGGACCGGCGCCGTGACACCGGCCGTTCCTACGGCCCCCCGAAACGAAAGAACCCGCCCGGTGGCGCCGGGCGGGTTCATTTGTTCATGGCCAACGAGCGGGCTTGCAGCCCCCTCAGCGCTTGCTGGTTTCGAACTCGGGGCGGGCGTAGATGTCCTCGATGCGGACGATGTCGTCCTCGCCGAGATAGGGGCCGGACTGGACCTCGATGAGGTTGAGGGGGACCTTGCCGGGGTTCTCCAGCCGGTGGACGCAGCCGAGCGGCAGGAAGATGGACTCGTTCTCCCTGAGCAGGATCTTGTCGTCGTCGCGGGTGACGATCGCGGTGCCGTTCACCACCACCCAGTGCTCGGCGCGGTGATAGTGCTTCTGCAGCGACAGCTTCTCGCCGGGCTTCACGGTGATGCGCTTCACCTGGAAGCGGTCGCCGTTGTGGATCGACTGGTAGAAGCCCCACGGCCGGTGGACCCGCACGGTGTGGGTGGCGGCGGCATGGCCGTCG
>NZ_FRXO01000019.1 GCF_900148505.1 Pseudoxanthobacter soli DSM 19599
GATCATCCTCTCAGACCAGCTAAGGATCGTCGCCTTGGTAGGCCTTTACCCCACCAACTAGCTAATCCTACGCGGGCCCATCCCTTGGCGATAAATCTTTCCGCCTCAGCGCTCATACGGTATTAGCTAACGTTTCCATCAGTTATTCCGTACCAAGGGGTAGGTTCCCACGTGTTACTCACCCGTCTGCCACTCCCTCCGAAGAGAGCGTTCGACTTGCATGTGTTAGGCCTGCCGCCAGCGTTCGTTCTGAGCCAGGATCAAACTCTCAGGTTTAATAAGAGAATATCCCAGCACGATCACGTCATCGACGAGGTCTCATCTCAGATCCAACCCCGTCTCGCTTCACAGCGATCCAGAACCAGAACTTCTGAGTGAGCTCGGAAAACGTATCGCGCCGTCTTGTCTCTTAACCGGCAAACCCCTCTCAGAACCAGCCGCGCAAAACCGCGCCGCCTACGTTTCCCTTCCTTCCATCCAAATTGTCAAAAAACCGAGGAACCGATCCTCAAACCCGCCAAACCCGACACAAGCTCGCCACCGGATCAACCAACCCGGCATCAACGCCCGCATCTGATCGGGAGCACCAGGGCTTCCGCGCCGCCGTCGCCAGCAGCGCCGCCCCGTCTGTGAGGGGGCTTATAGAGCCCTCTCCCCGAAGCCGTCAACCACCGTCGTTCGAAAATTTTGGGCCCGCAGTGGATAATTTTGGAATCATAAGGAAAAACAACGGTTTGTGGCGAGCGCCGGCGAAGCGCTTACTCGGTAGCCAAGCGGTTCATCGCTGTGGAAGCGACAGGCATGGCCGGAAATCGACCTTTCCGACGCGGACGCGAGGCCGACGCCGAGTGCCAGACATGCCCCGTAAGGGTCCGCGACGGCAGACCGGAGCGCCAAGCGGATTTGGCGAATGGCGGGGCTCGTCGTGCGCGCGCGCTCGCGCGCGAATCTATAGCTCCGCAACGCCGTAACACGGCGCGCGCAGGCGACGTTGCCGCGGAAGGGGTTCGGCTGAGCCCGATCGCCCCAATGTCGACACGGTCACAGGCGACGCATGGAACCGAAGGTCGGTCCAGACGACCGAACGCTTGCTTTCCTTCGCCGGTGATGTCAGCGGGCGGGAACCGAATGAGAGCCGGACACGTCCGGCCGGCAGACACTATGTGGTTGACTCGATGCCTGCGCGACGACAGGGTCCGTCGCCGGCATCGCCGCGGCAGTCTTCAGGGCGGCGCGGCGATTGCGATTGATCGAACGAGGCAGGCGTGATGAGGGAGTTCCGGCGGCTGGCATGAAACGCGGCGTGCATGGTCGAACCCGCAGTTCCGGGACGCCTCAGGGGCAGATTCTCCTCGGGCAGGAACCTCCGCTTTTCGTGGCTGGCACCACGGAGACGCTGACCGGCCGACGGGCGGTGAGCGTGCGGTGGCTGCTGGGTACTGTGCTCACCGGCGTGACCTCCGTCGCTCTCATGGGCGGCGCGCTGACGGTCGCGCTCGACGGCAGCGTTTCGGTGGCCGCGCCCACGGGCTACGCGACGACCGCCACCGCGCTTCTCGACAATGCCTCCAGCCGCCTGCCCAAGAGCGATCGCGTCCAGGCGCCGCCCGAAGCGCCCGCCAACAAGCAGATCATCCAGGTCTCGACGGTCACGAAGCAGGGCGACAGCGACCTGATCCGGGTCAAGCCCTACGTCCACCTGTCGACGCCGCTCGCGACCACGACAGACCCCGACGCAGGCGACATTCCGGCGTTCGATCCGCTGCAGGCTTTCGCCGACACCAAGCTCTTTCCCGACCGGGCGGGCACGGATTCCATCTACGGCGCCGCCGTCGAGGGAGAGGTCACCGTCAGCTCCCACGACTTCCCCCTCGGCAGCCCGCTGATCGATCCCGACCTGACGCTGTCGTCGGACGAGGTCGAGCAGGTCGTGCGCGAGGACAGCCTCTTCAAGGGCGCCGATCCGAAGAGCTTCGCCGGCGGCGAGGCAACCCCGCAGCAGGGCGGCTTCGATCCGCGTTTCGCCTTCGCCTTCGCCGCCGTCGGCGCCGCGTCGTCGTCCTTCACCACTGGTCTTCAGGGGCCGGATGTGAAGATCGTCACCGAAAACGTCTCGGAGGTCGCCAAGACCGGCAAGACGGACGACGCTGCGGCGAGCGATGCCGGTGCCGCGGCGCCGGCGCGGACCTCATCGGACCTGATCGTGACGGTCGCCAAGGGCGATACCCTCGTCAAGATTCTCACCGCCGCGAAGGCGCGCGCGACGGATGCCAAGGCGATCGCCCGCATTTTCTCCAAGGAGAACGGCATCGACGGCCTGACCGCCGGCGAGAAGGTGCGGATCGGCCTGCTGCCCGATACCGACGATCCCGACGTGATGAAGCCCGCCCGCGTCAGCCTCTACGACGCCACCTCCCACCTCGGCACCGTCGCGCTCGACGACGACGACCGCTATGTGGTCGCCGAGGAGCCGCAGGACGACTTCATCGAAGACTCGTCCGTCGAGGAGGCAGCACCTGTCGAGACCGACGGCAGCACGCCGACACTCTATGAGAGCCTGTTCCAGACCGCACGCCGCGAAGGCATGCCGGAGGCGCTGGTCGGCGAGATCGTGCACATGTTCTCGTTCGACGTCGACTTCAACAGCCGCGTGCGGGCGGGCGACAAGCTCGAGATGTTCTATGCCGACGACGCGGATGTGGGCGACGGCGCGCCCCCGGACGTGCTGTTCGCCGCCCTCACCGTCGCCGGGCAGCAGAAGCGGCTCTACCGGTTCCGCGCACCGGACGATGGCAGTGTCGACTATTATGATTTCAGCGGCCGCAGCGCGCAGAAATTCCTGATGCGCAAGCCGATGAACGGCGGCATCTTCCGCTCGGGCTTCGGCGGGCGGCGCCACCCCATCCTCGGCTATGTCCGCATGCACCCGGGCGTCGACTGGGCCGCCCCACGCGGCACGCCCATCGTCGCTTCCGGCAACGGCGTCGTGAAGGAAGCCGGCTGGAAGTCGGGCTACGGCAAATGGGTGTTGCTCGGCCACGGCAACGGCTACGACACCGGCTACGGCCACATGTCCCGCATCGCCGACAACCTGCGGCCGGGCCAGAAGGTCCGTCAGGGTCAGGTCATCGGCTATGTCGGCTCGACCGGCCTGTCGACGGGATCGCATCTGCATTACGAGGTGCACATCAACGGCACCCCGGTCGATCCGCTGCGCATCCGCCTGCCCCAGGGGCGCGAACTCAAGGGCACCGTGATGGCGGCGTTCTCGAAGGAGCGCCAGCGGGTTGACGACCTCGTCGGCAGCAGCGGCGGCAAGCCAGCGGACGTCGCACAGGCCAACTGACGCGCGGGCGGCGGGATGCTGCCCGCCCCTCCACAACCGGACCGGAATGGACGGGCCGCCGGTGGCGCCGGTGGCGTGCGCGAATCTGTACGTTTTTGATTGCTTCTTCAGCGACGCGGCGGCTCAATGGTCGCGCGGGCACCACGAATGGTCGCCTGGCGTTATAAAAATGCATCCAACAATGGATAAAACACGCGGAGCGGTTTGCCTGACATTCAGAGTTGTGACGCAGGAGGGGGTGCCGTGGCTACAGCCGGAGCCGATGAAGCCGTCGCGTTTGACCTTGCCAGCCGTGCCGACCCGCATCCAGGCCGAAGTCCGTTTCTTTCCAGCCTCAAAATACTGCCGAAAATTCTGATCGCCGTCGGTATTCTCGCCGTTGTCGCCGCCGGGATAACCGCGGTCGGTGTGACCGCGCTGTCCAGCCTCGACGAAGCGGCGGGCCGAATGGACAACCGGGCGACCGCAGCGCTCGCCGCCGCCCGGCTGAACGCAGCCGTCATCGCGCTGAACCGCGGCGAATTCCAGGTCGCCGTCGACCCGCTGCCGAAGAACCGCACCGCGGTCGAGAAGGCGATCGAGGCCGACAAGGCCGATACAGAGGCGCTGCTGGCGCAACTCGAAGCGCAGCTCGGCGGCGACGACAGGAAGCGTGTCACCAAGGTCAAGGACGTCTATATCCGCTACCGGGCCGAGCTGCAGAGCACGCTGCGCACGGCCGATGAGATCACCGCGGAGACCCTCGCCGACGACATCGGCTATCTCCAGGACGGCGCCATGCGCAGCCGCGCGCTGGCCGAGACGCTGAGGACCCGCACCCAGGAGCTCGCGAATGCTCTGGCCGACGACGTGAACGGCATCTCGGATGCGGCCCACGCGGAATATCGCCGGATCTCGCTGGTGATGATCGGGGTGGCTTCGGGCGGGATCGTGGCGGGGCTGGCGCTCGGCGTGCTCATCGCCCAGTTCGGCATCGCCCGGCCCATCGGCGCCATCGTCGCCACCCTCCAGCGCCTCGCCGCCGGCGACTTCTCCGCCGAGATCGTCGGCGATACCCGCAAGGACGAGGTCGGCGACGTCGCCCGGACTGCCATCGTCTTCCGCGAGAACGGCCTCCAGAAGGCCTGCCTCGAACGCGACGCCGAGGAGACCAAGGCCCGTGCCGATGCCGAGAAGCGCGCCGCCATGCACGCTCTCGCCGACGGCTTCGAGGCCTCTCTCGGCGGCATCGTCACGGTCGTCTCCGCCGCCGCGACCGAGCTGGAGGCCACCGCCCAGACCATGACCGCCTCCACCGGCGAGACATCCTCCCGCAGCGCCGTCGTCGCCGGTGCCTCGGAGCAGGCCTCCGCCAACGTCCAGACCGTCGCCGCCGCCGCCGAGGAACTCGCGAGCTCCGTCGCCGAGATCGGCCGCCAGGTCGAGGAATCCGCCCGCATGGCCCGCGAGGCCGCCGACCATGCCGGCGACACCGCCGCCAAGATGCAGACCCTCTCCGCCGCCGCCGGCGACATCGGCGCCGTCGTCGATCTCATCAGCGCCATCGCCCAGCAGACCAACCTGCTCGCCCTCAACGCCACCATCGAGGCGGCGCGGGCCGGCGATGCCGGCAAGGGGTTCGCCGTGGTCGCCGCCGAGGTCAAG
>NZ_FRXO01000020.1:0-2500 GCF_900148505.1 Pseudoxanthobacter soli DSM 19599
TTTTGATATGGTTGCGGGGGCAGGATTTGAACCTGCGGCCTTCAGGTTATGAGCCTGACGAGCTACCGGGCTGCTCCACCCCGCGGTGTTGTTTGATTGTGGAGAGGAAAGACGTGCTTAGCGGGCCTGGCGGCGCCCTACTCTCCCGCATCTTAAGATGCAGTACCATTGGCGCAGAGGGTTTTAACGGCCGAGTTCGGAATGGGATCGGGTTGGGGTCCCTCGCCATAGCCACCAGGCCGGCGAAGCACGTGAGCGGAAGTGATCTGGTACGGGCATTGATTAATGAGAGTGATCAAGCCGATCGAGCTATTAGTACCGGTAAGCTCATGCATTGCTGCACGTCCACACCCGGCCTATCAACGTGGTGGTCTTCCACGGCTCTCAAGGGAAGTCTGGTTTTGAGGTGGGTTTCCCGCTTAGATGCCTTCAGCGGTTATCCCGACCGTACGTAGCTACCCTGCTGTGCCGCTGGCGCGACAACAGGTACACCAGAGGTACGTCCATCCCGGTCCTCTCGTACTAAGGACAGATCCTCTCAAACTTCCTACACCCACGGCAGATAGGGACCAAACTGTCTCACGACGTTCTGAACCCAACTCACGTACCACTTTAATCGGCGAACAGCCGAACCCTTGGGACCTGCTCCAGCCCCAGGATGTGATGAGTCGACATCGAGGTGCCAAACGATGCCGTCGATATGGACTCTTGGGCATCATCAGCCTGTTATCCCCGGAGTACCTTTTATCCGTTGAGCGATGGCCCTTCCACGCGGGACCACCGGATCACTATGGCCGACTTTCGTCTCTGCTCGACTTGTCAGTCTCGCAGTCAGGCAGGCTTATGCCATTGCACTCAACGAGCGATTTCCGACCGCTCTGAGCCCACCTTCGCGCGCCTCCGTTACACTTTGGGAGGCGACCGCCCCAGTCAAACTACCCACCATGCACTGTCCTGGATGCGGATGACGCACCGCAGTTAGACATCCATATCTTCAAGGGTGGTATTTCAAGGATGGCTCCACCAAGGCTGGCGCCCCGGCTTCAAAGCCTACCACCTATCCTACACATGACGACACGAATGCCAGTGCAAAGCTATAGTAAAGGTTCACGGGGTCTTTCCGTCTAACCGCAGGAACCCCGCATCTTCACGGGGAATTCAATTTCACTGAGTCGATGCTGGAGACAGCGGGGAAGTCGTTACGCCATTCGTGCAGGTCGGAACTTACCCGACAAGGAATTTCGCTACCTTAGGACCGTTATAGTTACGGCCGCCGTTTACCGGGGCTTCGATTCAGAGCTTGCACCCCTCCTCTTAACCTTCCGGCACCGGGCAGGCGTCAGACCCTATACGTCGTCTTGCGACTTCGCAGAGCCCTGTGTTTTTGCTAAACAGTCGCCACCCCCTGGTCTGTGCCCCTCCCCCATGGTTGCCCACGAAGGAGGCCTCCTTATCCCGAAGTTACGGAGGTAAATTGCCGAGTTCCTTCAGCATCGTTCTCTCAAGCGCCTTGGTATGCTCTACCAGTCCACCAGTGTCGGTTTCGGGTACGGTCCATAATGTGGAGGCTATTTCCTGGAACTCCTTCGCCGCACAGACAATCCAATAAGTCTGCACAACTTACGGCGTTCGTCACCTTCCACGGGCTGGGGAATATTCACCCCATTCCCATCGCCTACGCCTTTCGGCCTCGGCTTAGGGGCCGGCTGACCCTGCGCAGATTAGCTTTACGCAGGAACCCTTGGACTTTCGGCGGGCGTGTCTCTCACACGCCTTTCCGTTACTCATGTCAGCATTCTCACTTCCGATACCTCCACGCCGCCTCACGGCTGACGCTTCACAGGCTTACGGAACGCTCCGCTACCGCGCACTTGCGTGCACCCGCAGCTTCGGCTCGTGGCTTGAGCCCCGTTACATTGTCGGCGCAAGAACCCTTGACTAGACCAGTGAGCTGTTACGCTTTCTTTAAATGATGGCTGCTTCTAAGCCAACATCCTGGTTGTTTTGGGATCCTCACATCCTTTCCCACTTAGCCACGAATTAGGGGCCTTAGCTGGCGGTCAGGGTTGTTTCCCTTTTCACGACGGACGTTAGCACCCGCCGTGTGTCTGCTGGATAGTACTTCTCGGTATTCGGAGTTTGGTTAGGTTTGGTAATCCTGTGGGGACCCCTAGCCCATCCAGTGCTCTACCCCCGAGAGTATTCGTCCAACGCTCTACCTAAATAGATTTCGCGGAGAACCAGCTATTACCGAGTTTGGTTGGCCTTTCACCCCTAGCCACAAGTCATCCGAGAATTTTGCAACATTCACCGGTTCGGCCCTCCAGCAAGTGTTACCTTGCCTTCAGCCTGCTCATGGCTAGATCACCCGGTTTCGGGTCTAATCCAACGAACTTAGTCGCCCTATTCGGACTCGCTTTCGCTGCGCCTACACCTACCGGCTTAAGCTCGCTCGTTAAATTAAGTCGCTGACCCATTATACAAAAGGTACGCCGTCACC
>NZ_FRXO01000021.1 GCF_900148505.1 Pseudoxanthobacter soli DSM 19599
GTGGCCACGGCCCAGACGCTGACGCTCTCGAACGTGGTCTCGGGCACGGGCACGCTGACCAAGAGCGGCGACGGTATCCTGTCGCTGACAGGCACCAACACCTACACCGGCGCGACCACGGTCACGGGCGGGGAACTGCGGATCGCGGGCGGCGCCTCGCTGTCGGATACCGCCCGTCTCCTCGTCGGCGGCGGCGCCCTCGTCACCCTCACCAACGCCGACGAGACCGTCGGCTCGCTGGCGGGCAGCGGCACGGTGGCGCTCTCGGGCTACTGCCTGACGGCGGGCGGCGACGGCTCGAACTCGGCCTTCTCCGGCACGATCTCCGGCCCGGGCTGCCTGACCAAGACCGGCACGGGCACGCTGACGCTGACGGGCACCAACACCATGGACGGCCCGGTGACCGTGGCCGGGGGCGGCACGGTGCAGGTCACCGCGGCCTCGGCGCTCGGCACGGGCCCGCTGGCGCTGCAGAGCGGCGGCACGCTGAGGGCGAGCGGCACCTTCAGCTACGACGCCCCGGTCTCGCTGACCTCCAGCGGCGGCACCTTCGAGGTCGACGGCGACGTCGACGGCTATCAGACGCTGACCCTGACGGGCGCCATCACCGGGGGAGGCGCGCTCAACAAGACCGGCCTCGGCTGGCTCGTCATCGCCGGCACCAACACCGCGACCGGGCCGACCAACGTCGCGGCGGGTACGCTGCAGGCGACCGGCGGCAACGCCCTCGGCGACGAGAGCGCGGTCAGCGTGGCGGCGGGCGCGCGGCTCATCGTCGACGGCAGCGAGACCACCGGCTCGCTCGCCGGCGCCGGCCAGGTGACGCTGTCGAGCGGCACCCTCAGCCTCGGCGGCAGCAATGCCGACGCGGTGTTCGCCGGCACCCTGGACGGCGCGGGCGGGCTCACCAAGATCGGGACGGGCACCCAGACGCTCACGGGCATCAGCACCTATGCCGGCGACACGGCGGTGCAGGGCGGGCGGCTCGCGGTCGAGGGCAGCCTCACCGACAGCGACGTCTATGTCTACGACCAGGCGACGCTGTCGGGCGGCGGCACGATCACCAAGACCGTGCACGTGCTCGACGGCGGCACGCTCGCCGGCACTGAGACCAGCGGCCTCACCATGGGCGCGCTCGACCTGCAGTCCGGGTCCAATGTGGACGTCACCCTCGGCGCGGTCGGCGGCTCGGGCGTGTTCAACGTCACCGGCAACCTCACGCTCGCCGGACAGGTCAACGTCTCCGCGGCGCCGGGCTTCGGCTTCGGCATCTACCGCATCATGAGCTATGGCGGCACGATGACCGACAACGGCATCACCGTCGGCTCCATGCCGGAGGGCTATGCCGGCGGCGTGCAGACCTCGGTCGCCGGGCGCATCAACCTGTTCGTCGAGGACCCCAACAGCCCGGTGATCTTCTGGAACGGCGCCAACACCACCGCCACCCAGACCGTGCTCGGCGGCACCGGCACCTGGACCGCCGGCCCGCAGACCAACTGGATCAACGCCTCCGGTACCATCCCCAAGGCCTGGAACAGCGGCTTCGCCGTGTTCCAGGGCTCGCCGGGCACGGTGACGGTCGACGACAGCCAGGGTCAGGTCACGACCGCCGGCATGCAGTTCGTCGAAAGCGGCTATGTCGTCACCGGCGACGCCATCGCGCTCGCCGGCAGCAGCCAGGCCACCGTGCGCGTCGGCGACGGCACCGTGGAGAGTGCCGGCACCGTCGCCACCATCGCCAGCGCCCTCACCGGCACCGGCGGGCTGGAGAAGAGCGACTACGGCACCCTGATCCTGACCGGCGCCAGCACCTACACCGGCGGCACCACCGTCGCCCAGGGCACGCTGCAGATCGGCAACGGCGGCACCTCCGGCTCGATCGCCGGCAACGTCGCCGACAACGCCACCCTCGTCTTCAACCGCTCCGACGCCACCACCTTCGCCGGCGCCATCTCCGGCACCGGCACCGTGGTGCAGGCCGGCACCGGCACCCTGACGCTTGCCGGCAACAACAGCTATGCCGGCGGCACCAGCCTGACCGCTGGAGCGCTCGCCGTCGCCACCAGCACCGCCCTCGGCACCGGCACCCTCGCGATGAGCGAGGGCACGACGCTCGCCTTCGCGGCGGACGGGCTGAATCTCGCCAATGCGGTGACGCTCACCGGCGATCCGACCGTGTCGGTCGGGGCCGGCCAGACCGGCATCCTCTCCGGGGTGCTGTCGGACGGCACCGCCCCCGGCGACATCGTCAAGACCGGCGCCGGCACCCTGGTGTTCGCCGCCGACAACACCTATTCCGGCGGCACCACCATCTCCGCCGGCACGCTGCAGCTCGGCAACGGCGGCACCGCCGGCTCCCTCGTCGGCAACGTCACCGACAACGGCGTGCTCGCCTTCAACCGCGCCGACAGCGTCACCTTCGCCGGCATCGTCTCCGGCACCGGTTCGCTGGTGCAGGCCGGCACCGGCACGCTCACGCTGACCGGCGCCAACACCTACACCGGCGGCACCACCGTCGCCTCCGGCACGCTCGCTGGCAACGCCACCAGCCTGCAGGGCAACATCGCCAACAGCGGCGCCGTGGTGTTCGACCAGGCCGGCACCGGCACCTATGCCGGCGTCGTCTCCGGAACCGGCTCCCTCACCAAGACCGGCACCGGCACCCTGATCCTCACCGGCGAGAACACCTATAGCGGCGGCACCACCATCTCCGAGGGCACGCTGCAGCTCGGCAACGGCGGCACCACCGGTTCCGTCACCGGCGACATCGTCAACAACGCCGCCCTCGTGTTCAACCGCGCCGGCACCTACGACTTCCCCGGCACCATCACCGGTTCCGGCTCGGTCACCATCCTCACCGGCACGGTCAACTTCCTCTCCGCCAACGGCTATACCGGCCCGATCTCGGTGGATGGGTCGCAGTTCCTGCTGTCGCCGGGCGCGGTGTCGGCCTCCAGCTTCACCATCGGCTCGGGCGGCCTCATCGGCGGCTCCGGCACCATCGCCGGCCTCACCATGCTCGACGGCGGCACCGTGTCGCCCGGCTACTCGCCCGGTACCCTCACGGTCAGCGGCAATGTCAGCTTCGCCCCGGGCTCGGTCTATGTCGTCGACATCACCCCGTCCGGCGAGCACGACCTGATCGCCGCCTCCGGCACCGCCACCATCACGGGGGGCACCGTGCAGGTGGTCGCGGTCGAGGGCACCTACGCGCCGGGCACGACCTACACCATCCTCACCGCCCAGGGCGGCGTCACCGGCACCTTCGACAGCGTCACCGCCAACTACGCCTTCCTCGATCCGAGCCTCAGCTACGACGCCAACGACGTCTACCTGACGGTGATGCGCAACGCGACGCCGTTCCCGGCCACCGCCACCACCGCCAACCAGCGCGCGGTCGCGGGCGCGGTGGAAAGCCTCGGCGTCGGCAACCCAGTCTACGACGCCGTGGTCCAGCTCTCCGCCGCCGAGGCCCCGCTCGCCTTCGACAGCATGACCGGCGAGGCCTATGCCTCGGCCGCCGTGGTGCTGCAGCAGCAGTCGAGCTACCTGCGCGAGGCGGTCGGTTCCCGCCTGCGCCAGGGCCTCGACGGCGGCAAGGCGACCGCCGGCCAGCAGACCGCCAGCCTCGCGCCCGGCTATGATGCCACCGTGTGGGCGCAGGGCTACGGCGCCTGGGGCCAGACCGCCGGCAACGGCAACGCCGCCAGCCTCGACCGCTCCATCGGCGGCTTCTTCGCCGGCGTGGACGCCGCCTTCGGCGAGGCCTGGCGCGTCGGCGCGGTCGCGGGCTACAGCCGCTCGACCTTCGACGTCGATGCCCGCTCTTCCTCCGGCGACAGCGACAACTACGATCTCGGCCTCTATGCCGGGGGCAAGTTCGGTGCCCTCAAGCTGCTCGGCGGCCTGTCCTATACCTGGCACGACGTCTCGCTCGACCGCACCGTCGCCTTCTCCGGCTATGCCGGCGCCAACGGCGCCGACTACAAGGCCGGCACCACCCAGGTGTTCGGCGAGGCCGGGTGGACCATCGCCCTCGACAAGGCGCTCGACCCGAAGACCTTCGGCAAGGCCGCCCTGGAGCCTTTCGTCGGCCTCGCCTATGTCAACCTGTCCTCGGACGACTTCACCGAGACCGGCTCGACCTCTGCGCTCACCGGCTCCCTCGATACCCAGAACACGCTCTATTCGACCCTGGGCATCCGGGCGGCGACGGAGTTCGCACTCGGCAACGGCGCCACCCTCGTGCCGCATCTCAGCCTCGGCTGGCAGCACGCCTTCGGCGACGTCAACACCTCCGCGGCGCTGGCATTCACCTCCGGCGGCACGCCGTTCTCCGTCGCCGGCCTGCCCATCGCCCGCGACACCGCCATCCTCGGGGCCGGCATCGACTACGACTTCACCGACAAGGTCTCCGCCAGCCTGTCCTACAACGGACAGTTCGCCTCCGGCGTCTCCGACAATGCCTTCAAGGGATCCCTCAACATCCGCTTCTGAACGGCAAACAGCCCCTCCCGGACACGCCGGGAGGGG
>NZ_FRXO01000022.1 GCF_900148505.1 Pseudoxanthobacter soli DSM 19599
AGTTCGCCTCCGGCGTCTCCGACAATGCCTTCAAGGGATCCCTCAACATCCGCTTCTGAACGGCAAACAGCCCCTCCCGGACACGCCGGGAGGGGTAAGCGACGATCGGCAGAGACAGTCTCCGCGCGGAAGGCAGGTGTGAGCCGAACCGCGCGGAGAAAGCAGGAACAGGCAAGGCCGGGCCGGAAGAGGCCCGACATGAGAGGCCGGGCCCGCGAGAGGAAGACGAGGGCGATGCCCCGGCTCCGCACGCCGCCCTTGGCGCCGGCGAGGCCGGACCCACGCCGGACCCACCCATCCACAGGCAATCCGGGCCGGTGATGCCGCCCGGGCTGACGGCTCTCCGGGCCGACCACAGTGCCCCCCGCCCTGGGCCCGGAGAGACACCGATCGAACGATCCCGGAGGAGAGCGGCGACGCGGTTCCCGCGCGCCCTGCGCCCCCGGACGAAGACACAAGGAACAGCGCCGTGACGAACAGCCCCGAGACCAAAAACGCCGTGACCAAGAACTCCGAGACCAAGAGTTCCGAGACCCAGACGCCTTCAGCTGCTCCCGAGGCCGCCGCCCCGGCAGGCCTGCCGCTGTTCTATCGCAGCCCCATGCTGCTGCGCGCCCACGAGCACGCCGGCTTCGGCCTGCGCCGCGCGGCCGGGGCGGGCTTCGCCGCCGGCGCGGTCGCCATCCCCCTGGTCGCCGGCGAGTTCGCCGCCGCCGGCCGCCACTATCCGATCGTGTTCGCGAGCGGCGAGGCGGCCATGCCGCTCGTCGTCACCGGCGTCGCGGCCGGGCGCAACCTGTTCGTGGATGCCGCCGGCCACTGGCGCGCCGGCACCTATGTGCCGGGCTATGTGCGGCGCTATCCGTTCATCGGCATGGCCGACCAGGAAGGCGGGCCGCTGATGCTCGGCATCGACAGCACCAGCGACCGCCTCTCCACCAACGCCCGCCGCGACGGCGCCGACCCGTTCTTCGAGGCCGACGGCCAGCCCGCCGAGGCCGGCCGCGCCGCCATCGCCTTCTGCGAGGCCTATGCGGTCGAGCACGAGCGCACCCGCGCCTTCGCCGCCGCGCTCGAGGCCAACGGCCTGCTCGTCGAGAAGAGCCTGCGCATCGAATACGCCAACCCCGTCTCGGGCGCCGTCTCGGGCACGGATACCGCCCCGGCCGCCGCCGCCGCGACCGCCGAGGTCAACGGCTTCCGCCTCGTCGACGAAAAGGCCTTCCGCGCGCTCTCCGGCGAGGCGCTCGCCACCTTCCACGCCAACGGATGGCTCGACCTCATCGCCCTGCACCTCGCCTCCCAGCTCTCCTGGCAGGCCCTCGTCGATGCCTCGAACCCGGCACACCGCGCCGCGGCCTGACACGCGGCCAACCGCGGAAACGCGCCCGCGCCCCGCGGGCCGGCCCGCCGCGGAGAGCCGTCGCGGCCCGGCGCCGGCCGCCTGTCGCCCTGACCGGCCGGTCCGGCCCGGCCCGATCGACGCGCCCGGGCCACTCGGCCGGGAGGCTTGGCCGAATGACTTGGCCGAATGACTTGGCCGGGAGGGTTGGCCGGGAGGGTTGGCCGGGCCGAATCGCCCGGGCGACTTGCCGGATGACTTGGCCGCGGCACGATCGATCCCTCTCCGCGGCCGGTCTCGCCGGAAGCGGAGAGGTCCCAGACCAGAAACCCGATCCGGATCCCCAGATGACCCGTCTTCGCACCACCCTTGCCGCCGCCGTGCTCCTCGTTCTGGCCGCTCCCCCGGCCGGCGCCTTCGCCGAGAACGCCAAGAACGACATCGCGGCCAAGACCGATAGCGCGGCCAAGACCGATCTGGCGACCAAGCTCGCCCAGGCTGCCGCCGCCCAGCCGGCGAAGGACGGCGCCTCCACCTTGCCCGGCGGCGCATCCTCGCTGCAGGAGGCCTACGGCGACTGGAGCGTCCAGTGCGCCATGCCGGAAGGGCGCCGGGTCTGCACCTTCTCCCAGACCCAGATGAACCAGCAGAACCGCCAGCGCGTGCTCGCGATCGAGCTTCATGCCGCCGACGGCGGTGCCGCCGAGGGCGCCGTCGTCATGCCGTTCGGCCTCGCCCTGCCAGACGGCGTCACCCTGCAGATCGACGACGCCGCGCCGGGCGCCCCCATCGCCTACACCACCTGCCTCCCGGCCGGCTGCCTCGTGCCGCT
>NZ_FRXO01000023.1 GCF_900148505.1 Pseudoxanthobacter soli DSM 19599
GGGTCGGTTGTCGGGAATATCGTCGACAACGCGGCGCTGGTGTTCGCCAATCCGACCGCCCAGACCTTTGCGGGCGTGGTGTCGGGTTCGGGCACGGTGACGAAGCAGGGCGCTGGCACGCTGACGCTGACGGCGAACAACACCTACACCGGCACGACGACGATCTCGGCGGGCACCCTGCAGATCCGTGACGGCGGCTCCACGGGATCGGTGGCGGGTGCCATCGTCAACAACGCCGCGCTGGTTCTGAACACGTCGGGGACCGGCAACAACGAGCTCGCCCTGAGCGGCGCCATTTCCGGCAGCGGTACGATCGACAAGCTGGGCTCGGGTCGGGCGACGTTCAACACTGCGAACAGCTATACGGGCGCCACCACGGTCTCGGAGGGAACGCTCCAGATCATCGATGCCGGCGGGCTCGGCTCGACAGCGGCCGGCACCACGATCGCCTCCGGCGCAACGCTGCTGGTCTCGGCCTCGGGCACGGTGGCGGAGCCGCTGACCATCTCGGGCACGGGCGACACCGCGAACGCTGGCAGCGGCGTCTACGGCGCCGTCTTCGGCATATCGGCAGACCTGAGCGGCCCGATCACCCTGGCCGACGACGCCACCATCGATGTTGGGGGCGTGTCGGGGGCCGTGACCGGCGACGGCAAGACCCTGACCCTCCTCGGGGGACCGATCCTCTCCAGTACGTCGGTGATCTCGGGGACGATCAGCCTGGCCACCAGCGCCGATCCGGGCGGCGGTGTTGCGATCGTCACGATCGCCGGCACGAACACCTACACGGGCACCACCACGATCAATGCGGGCCTGACGATCGTCCAGAACTCCGCCGCGCTCGGCTCGACGGCAGGGGGCACGACGGTCGCCTCCGGAGCGACGCTTCTGCTGGACGGCAGCGGCGGCGCGCTGTCGGTCGGCGAGGAAGCCCTGACGCTCTCCGGGACGGGATGGGCGAACCTCGGCGCGCTGAGGAACGACAGCGGCAACAACACCTATGCGGGCGACGTCACGCTCGCGGCGGACAGCCGGATCACGGTCGCGGGCGGGACGCTGACGCTCTCGGGCGACATCGGCGGGGCGGGCAAGAACCTGGAGCTCGTCGGATCGGGCGGCATGATCACGGGCGCCATCGGCACGGGCACCGGGACGGTGACGGTCGCTGCGAGCGCGAACTGGGTGCTGGCCGGGGCGAACACCTACACCGGCGACACCATCGTGGCGTCCGGCGGCGCGTTGCAGCTCGGCCATTTCTCGACGACGGAAGGCTCGGTCGCGGGCAACATCCAGAACGACGGCTCCGTCAATTTCTATGCGCAGGCCGATCACAGCTATGCCGGCGTGATCTCCGGCACCGGCTCGGTGTCGAAGGGCGGCAGCGGCACGCAGACGCTGACGGGGACCAACACCTATACCGGCGGCACGACGATCAATTTCGGCACGCTTTCGATCGGCGATGGCGGCACGACGGGTTCGGTCGTCGGCAACATCGCGAACAACGACGCCCTGATCTTCAACCGGTCGAACGACATGACCTACTCGGGCGTGCTGTCGGGTGGCGGCTCGGTCGACAAGCAGGGTGCCGGGACGCTGACGCTGTCGGGGACGAGCACGCTGACGGGCACGACGACGGTGTCGGGGGGCACGCTGAGCCTGACGGGCAGTTTGCCCGGGGCGATCGACGTGAAGTCGGGCGCGACCCTGCTCGGGTCGTCGACCGGCCTTTCCGGTGCGGTCACCGTGGAGAATGGAGCGACGCTGTCGGCGGCGAGCGGGACCTATTTCCAGGTGGCCGCGCTGTCGCTTGGGGCGACGTCGACGTTCGCGTTCGCGGCGGGCGCGCCGACGACGGTCGCGGGGGTTTCGGCGGACGGCAACCTCGTGCTCGGCGGCACGCTGGACGTCACGACCGGGGCGGGGTTCAAGTCGGGTACGTACCGGCTGATCGACTATACCGGGACG
>NZ_FRXO01000024.1 GCF_900148505.1 Pseudoxanthobacter soli DSM 19599
GCGGCACGGCCGGCACGGTGACGATCGCGGGCGCGACCAACCCGCAGGTCGTCGGCATGGACTTCATGACCGACGGCTACACGGTGACGGGCCAGGGCATCACGCTCGCCGCGTTCGCCGCCGGGCTGACCCCGGCGATCATGGTCGACAGCGGCACGGCGACCATCGCCTCGGTTCTCGCCGGCACGGCCGGGCTGGAGAAGACCGGCGCCGGCACGCTCATTCTGTCGGGCACGAACACCTATACCGGCGGCACCACCGTTTCCGCCGGTACGCTGCAGCTTTCGGGCGGTGGCAGCATGTCGGGGGGCGCCATCACGATTGCGGGCGCGAGCGGCGAGACCGCCAAGATCGTGGTCACCGGAACCGGCACGGCCTGGAACCGCGATTACGATACCATCCGCGTCGGCGATGCGGGCACTGGCACGCTGGAAGTGACCGCGGCCGGCAAGGTGACGGGCGGCGGGTCGGTCGAAGTCGGCAGCCAGGCCGGCAGTATCGGCACGTTGACGGTCTCGGGCAGCGGTTCGCAGATGAACGCGGGCTCCTTCACGGTCGGTAGGTACGGCTCCGGCTCGCTGACGGTGTCGGACGGCGGACTGGTGACGAGCGGCAGCGGCTATCTCGGCAGCGAGGCAGGCAGCACGGGCACGGCCACGGTGACGGGATCGGGCTCGATCTGGAACCTCGGCAACAGCTCGCTGAATGTCGGGCGCAGCGGTAGCGGCACGCTCCTTGTCTCCGCCGGCGGCGTGGTCACCAGCGGAACCGGCTACATCGCCGACAATTCCGGCTCCACCGGCTCGGCCACGGTGACGGGATCGGGCTCGCACTGGAACCTCGGAACGAACTCTCTCTATGTCGGCGACTCCGCCCTCTCTGCATCGCTCACGATCTCGGCCGGTGGGCGGGTGACGAGCGGATCGTCGGAACTTGCCAGCGACAACGGCGATCTCGGCTCGGTCACCGTCACCGGGGCGGGGTCGACCTGGACCCTGGGAACGGCCACCCTCACGGTCGGCTATTCGGGCCTCGGCACGCTCCTCGTCGAGGACGGTGCGAGCCTGATCACCGGCACGGGCCGCATCGGCTACAGCAGCGGTGCGGTCGCCACGGCGACCGTCACGGGTGCCGATTCGAGTTGGGCGGCAGAGGCGCTTTATGTCGGCGATTCCGGCACGGGCACGCTGACCATCGCCGACGGCGGCGTGGTCACGGCCGACAGCGCCGAGATGGGCCGTTATTCTGCGACGGGCAATGGCACCATCGTCGTCACCGGCACGGGTTCGCGGCTGGATCTCGGCACAGGGACGCTGACGGTCGCCAACATTGGCAGCGGCACGCTTTCCGTGGGGGACGGGGGCGTTGTGGTCGCGGGCCAGATCGTGAAGGTCTCGGGCGCGACCGGAGCGGCCGTCACGCTTGATGAGGGCGTCCTGCGGGCGTCGGCGAGCCAGTCCGACTACCTGTCGGGGTTCTCGGCGGGTGACGTGACGCTTGCGACCGGTGGCGGCACGATCGACACGAACGGGTTCGACATCGCCGTCGCGAGCGAGATTTCCGGCATTGGTTCGCTGACGAAGGCCGGTGCGGGCACGCTGACATTCACCGCCGACAACAGCTACACGGGTGTCACGACGGTTTCGTCTGGGACGCTTCGT
>NZ_FRXO01000025.1 GCF_900148505.1 Pseudoxanthobacter soli DSM 19599
GGCGCGCTGACGCTGTCCGGCGGCACCGAGACGCTGTCGGGCGCGAACACGTACACCGGCGGGACCACGGTCTCGTCCGGCGCGACGCTCGCGCTGTCGGGGACGGGTTCGATCGCCTCTTCGAGCGGTGTGACGGCGACGGGCACGTTCGACATCAGCGGAACCACGAGCGGGGCGTCGATCAAGAGCCTGGCGGGTGCCGGTTCGGTGACGCTTGGCGGCAAGGCGCTGACGCTGACGGCGGCAGCGGGCACGTTCTCCGGCGTGATCTCGGGCACGGGCACGGTGACGCTGTCCGGCGGGACGCAGGTTCTGTCCGGCGCGAACACGTACACCGGTGGGACCTCTATTGTGGGAGGGGGCGTCCTCTCTATCTCTGCTGACGCCAACCTCGGAGCAGCGACCGGAAACCTGACGTTCGACGCAGGTACGCTTGAGGCGACCGCAAGCTTCTCCTCGGCCCGCGACGCCACCCTCCAGAGTGGCGGCGGTACCGTTGCCGTCGCGAATGCCGCCGACGAACTCATCCTTTCCGGCCTCTTCTCAGATGTCGGCTCGCTCACGAAGACCGGGCTCGGAACTCTGCGTCTCACCGGGGCCAATTCCTACACCGGAGGTACAACGGTTGCGGCAGGCGCCCTTGTCGGCGATGCGATGAGCCTGCAGGGCAACATCGCCAACAACGCCACCCTCACCTTCGACCAAGCTGGCGACGGAACCTATGCCGGCGTCATCTCCGGTTCGGGCACCGTCACCAAGACCGGCTCCGGGACGCTTACACTGACCGGGGACAGCACCTATACGGGCGGCACGAACCTCATTGCCGGCACGATCTCGATCGGGTCGAACAGCGCGCTGGGGACGGGCACGCTTGCGATGAGCGAGTGGACGGCGCTCGACTTCGCGAGCGACGACATCACCCTCTCCAATACCGTCATCCTGTCCGGCGACCCGACGCTCAACGTCGCTGCCGGACGCACCAGCACCATCTCCGGCACCCTCAAAGACGGCTCCGTTCCCGGCGATATCGTCAAGACCGGTGCCGGTACGCTCGTGCTGTCGGGAACGAACACCTATACGGGCGGGACCACGATTTCCGCCGGAACCCTGTCCGTTTCCTCAGATTCCAATCTCGGCACGGGGACCCTCACCCTCGCCGGTGGTACGCTCCAGGCGACGTCGTCGTTCTCCTCTTCGCGCGGCGTTGTCCTGTCTGCTGGAACAGACAGCACGGTCTCCGTCGCCAACGCGGGTGACACCCTCGCCCTCAACGGGACCATCTCCGGTGACGGTGCCCTCACCAAGTCCGGCTCCGGCACCCTCACTTTGACGGGCAACAACACCTACACCGGTGGCACCACGATTTCCGCCGGAACCCTGTCCGTCTCGTCGGACGCCAATCTCGGAGCCGCGTCCGGCGGGCTGACCTTATCCGGTGGCACCCTGCTCGCTACGGCCGGCTTCTCCTCGGATCGAGCCATCACGCTCACCACGGGCACTTCAAGCTCCATCGCTGTCGCCAATGCGGGCGATACGCTCACTCTCACCGGCGACATCTCGGGCTCGGGGTCTCTGACGAAGACGGGCTCCGGCACGCTCACCCT
>NZ_FRXO01000026.1 GCF_900148505.1 Pseudoxanthobacter soli DSM 19599
ACGCGGGCGAAACGATCGGATCGCTGGCGGGCGCCGGGTCCGTGTCGCTGACGAGCCTCGCCCAGCTCAATCTCGGCGGCGACAACACCTCCACGACCTTCTCTGGCGTCATCTCTGGCAGCGGCGGGCTGGACAAGGCCGGCAGCGGCACGCTCACGCTGAGCGGCGCGAACACGCTGACGGGCGTGGTGCAGGTGCTCGCCGGCGGCCTCGTCCTGTCCGGCGGCTCAAGGCTGCCCGACACCGCGGAGATCAACCTCGGCACGAGCGCGAACCTCGAACTGACCGGCGGCTCGCAGAGCCTCAAGGCCCTGAACGATGCAATCGCGACGCCGGGCACGGCGACCGTCCAGCTGAACGACAACACCCTGACGCTCGGCGAGGGCAATGGAACCGGTTCCTTCTCGGGCACGATCGCCGGCACGGGCGGACTGACGAAGGTCGGATCGCTCAACATCGTGCTGTCCGGCACCAACACCTTCACCGGCCCGCTCCAGATCTCGGAGGGCAAGGTGTTCCTGCAAGGCGGCGCTGCGCTTGCCGACAGCGTCGCGGTCACGGCCGCATCGGGGGCGGAACTGGTCCTCCAGGCGTCCGAGACCATCGGCTCGCTCGCGGGCGCGGGCAACGTGGTCGGTGCCGGCGGGGCGTGGATATTGACGACCGGCGGGAACAACGCCGATACGACGTTCTCCGGCACGCTGTTCGGCGCTGGCGGCTCGATCGGCCTCGTCAAGACGGGCACGGGCACGCTGACGCTGACGGGCGACAACACCTATACCGGCGGGACGACGGTCTCCGGCGGCACGCTGCAGATCGGCGCTGGCGGCACGACGGGCTCGATCACCGGCAATGTCGCTCTCTCTTCAAACGGCGCCGTTGTCACCTTCAACCGCTCGAACGACCTGACCTTCTCAGGAGTGATATCCGGGACCGGTCAGATCCGGAAGCAGGGAGCGGGGACGCTGACCCTTTCGGGGCAGAACACCCTGACGGGAGTGACGAATGTTGATGCCGGCACGCTGAACCTGACGGGCAGCGTGGGCGGGCCGCTGGCTGTGGGCTATGGGGGAACGCTGACCGGCACCGGCACGGTCGGCGGCATGCTGGTGATTTACGACGGCGGCGCGCTCGCCGGGACGAGCGGGTCCACCCTCACGGTGACCGGCAACATGGTGCAGGGAGCCGCGTCGCTGTTCAACGCCACGCTGGGTGCGCCGACGACGACTGCGATCGTCACGGCGGCGAATCTGACGCTGGACGGCACGCTGAACATCACGACCGGGGCGGGTTTCGCGTCGGGCACATACCGGCTGATCGATTATAGCGGGACGTTGACCGACAACGGGCTGGCGGTCGGCACGGTGCCGGCGCACTCGCTCTACGCGGTCGACACCGGAACGGCCGGCCAGGTCGATCTGC
>NZ_FRXO01000027.1 GCF_900148505.1 Pseudoxanthobacter soli DSM 19599
GGTTCGGTGACGCTTGGCGGCAAGGCGCTGACGCTGACGGCGGGGACGGGCACGTTCTCGGGCGTGATCTCGGGCGCGGGCTCGCTGACGCAGTCGGGAACCGGGACTCAGGTTCTGTCCGGCGCGAACACATACACCGGCGGGACGACGGTCTCGTCCGGCGCGACGCTGAAGCTCTCGGCGGCGGGTTCGATCGCATCGTCGAGTGTTGTGACGGCGACGGGTACGTTCGACATCAGCGGGACGACGAGCGGTACATCGTCAATCAAGAGCCTGGCGGGCTCGGGCGCGGTGACGCTTGGCGGCAAGGCACTGACGCTGACGGCGGGTAACGACACGTTCTCGGGCGTGATCTCGGGGGCGGGTTCGCTGACGCAGTCCGGAACCGGCACCGAGACTCTGTCCGGTGTGAACACGTACACCGGCGTGACGTTGGTCTCGTCGGGCGCGACGCTCGCGCTGTCTGGGACGGGTTCGATTTCGACCTCGACCCGGGTGTCGGTGGCGGGCACGTTCGACATCAGCGGCACAACGAGCGGGGCCTCGATCAAGAGCCTGGCGGGCTCGGGCGCGGTGACGCTTGGGGGCAAGGCGCTGACGCTGACGGCGGGCAACGATACGTTCGATGGCGTGATCTCGGGCACGGGCACGGTGACGGTGTCCGGCGGGACGCAGATTCTCTCGGGCGCGAACACGTACACGGGGTCGACGACGATCTCGTCGGGCGCGACACTGAAGCTTTCGGGACCGGCTTCGATCGCCTCTTCGAGCGGTGTGACGGCGACGGGCACGTTCGACATCAGCGGGACGGGCGGGACCCCGATCAAGAGCCTGGCGGGTGCCGGCACGGTGACGCTGGGGTCTCAGGCGCTGACGCTGACGGCGGCGGCGGGCACGTTCTCCGGCGCGATCGGCGGCACGGGCGCGCTGACGGTGTCCGGCGGCACCGAGACGCTGTCCGGCGTGAACACGTACACGGGGGCGACGACGGTGTCGTCCGGCGCGACGCTCGCGCTGTCTGGGACGGGTTCGATTGCGACCTCCAGCCTTGTGACGGCGACGGGCACGTTCGACATCAGCGGGAC